>QXZO01000013.1 GCA_009886305.1 Betaproteobacteria bacterium | reverse complement strand
CCAAACACCTATTCCAATGAACAGTGCCAAAAACACTGCTACCCACGCCCATCCCCAGAGTCCGATATATGTATCCATGATTATTTACTCTTTTTAAATTTATTTAAAACGCCATCAGATTGATTAGACTTGTAGTTTATTTCCAATCTGACTCAGATATTCTTGCGATCCAGGTCATTCCGATTACCCAGTAGGCCACAACGACGATGCAGACAAGTGTCAGAACGTTCATATCTATACCTCCAACTAAAAAAATTTTTTAATTCTAATTATTTTTCTAAATGCTAACACTAATGAATAAAAAGTAGTGAATTTTTGAAACAATCAAGTGTTCTACAAAGAAATATTTTAGGCTTAGTTACTTTTATCTATTTGGTTTATTAGCCTCGAGGTAACGTTTTTCAAGGCAAATTAATAAGTAGTTGTTATTTAATTTCCTTTAAGCTTTTAATGGGGCTTGTGCCTATCTAAAAATAAGGTTTACTGCCTCAACAATACCATATGGATTAAAAATGTTAACATTGTTAACTTAGTTTAATCAGTCGACAGTAAAACAAAATGACACATAACCACCTGAAGTTAATTGTTCTTTTTCTGGCTCTTGTATCCGGGATAGCAAGTGCAGGGGCAAAATCATCGGTTGAAGGCTATTGGCAAAGTATTGATGAGAAAACAGGTAATCCAACTGGATTTTGGAAATTGAAAATTGAGGATAACCGCCTCCTAGGCTACCTAGTCAACTACCCCGACCTAAAGCCAGAGGATGTGTGTGACCAATGTACGGATGAAATACAAGAGTTTTTTGAAAAACCCATTATAGGCACTGCCTGGATAAACCTCAGCGAAAATAAAAATGGAACCTGGGAAGGCGGATACATAATTGACTCCGGGGAAGGTGAAAAATATAAAGCGAGAATTTGGGTAGAAGATGATAATTTGAAGATGCGAGGATATGTCGGTTTTTTGTACCGCACACAAACCTGGCTCAGATCTAATCAAACAGAAGCGGAAAAAGCAACATTCGATAAATGATAAGCAACAATAAAAAAGTAGCCCTAATCACGGGAGCATCCAAAGGAATTGGTCGCGATATCGCAGAAATTCTCCTAAGAAAAGGGTTCCATTTACTTCTCGTCGCTCGTTCATTAGACAATCTAAAAGCCATTCAAACAGAATTCAAAAAGATCGCTAAGGAACAGGTCGTTACTGTGTTTCAAGCTGACCTGTCCCAGAGTGATTCGGCGAAACTTATTTTTGATTTTACGACCGAACGGGAAATAGAAATCGACATTCTTGTCAATAATGCTGGGGTTGGTGTCTCTGGTGCAGTCGACGAGTGCTCTGAAGAGGCAATGCTAAAAATGATGTTGTTAAATATGTATTCCTTGACGGCTCTTTGCAAATATTTTTCGCCACAAATGAAAGAGAGAAGATCAGGCAATATTCTCAATATAGCGTCTGTTGCAGGATATCAACCGGTACCTTATTTAGCCGCATATGCCGCATCTAAAAGCTACGTATTAAACTTCTCGGATGCAATCGCAATGGAATTGGAAGATTATGGAGTCTCAGTCTCATGTTATTCCCCCGGTCTTACCGACACAGGCTTCTTTGATAGCGCTAATATAGGTGAAGATGATAAATTTTACGGAAAAAAAGGAAGAGTCTCGTCCAAAAAAGTCGCCAGAGACGCAGTAGAAAAAATGTTGAAAGGAAAACTTTCCACCATATATGGATTTAAAAATAAAAGTATGGTGCTAGGAGGTCGACTCTCTCCTTCTCGAAAATTCACCGCACGTCTATCCAAGAAGCTTGTTAGCCAGCAGAAATGATCAGCAAATATTCTTTGTTAGACTGGAATGGTTTAAAAACGCACATAAATCCGGAGCATAGTAAAACCCTACGACCCATGTTGATAATCAGAAAAGTCTTGTTAAATTGCGTAGTGGGGTTATTGATACTGCTTGCGCTAGCTCAGTTTCCCAAACCGGCTAAAGCAAATACGTTAAAAGTTTCCGTCATCAAACTTAATGAAATCGCGGTCTACCCTATCAAGAGCGCATTCGCATCAGCAATCTCCTTAAATAATAGCAAACTGTCCGCCGAAGTCTCAGCCAAGATCAAATCAATAAACGCAGAAGTTGGGCAAGTGGTCAACAAGGGGGATATCCTAATTCAGCTTGATTCAACTGATTACACTCTTGCGTTGCAACAAGCTGGTGCAAATTTAATCGCAGCACAATCAAATTTTGCATTAAGTCAAAAACAATTAGAGCGTGCTCAACAGTTGGTATCGGATGGATTCATCTCTCCTGAGGGACTAAACAAAAGAGAAACCGAATTTGCCTTAGCGGAATCTAGTTTAGCCCTGAGACGTGCGCAGTATGAAGTCGGGAAAAGGAGTGTGGCTAAATGTTCGATTAAAGCGCCTTTTAAATCAGTCGTACGAGAGCGCATGGGTCAAATCGGAGAAATTACAGTGCCCGGCTCTCCCCTTCTTCGTTTGAGCGACCTTGAGGCTATAGAGGTGGACGCTAGAGTCCAACCAAAAGACATTGAATCGCTCACCCTAAGCTCTTCAATTAAATTCATGAGTGATGGGATAACCTTTCCGGTTAGGGTCAAAAGAATTGCACCCGTTATAAACGAAGAAAATCGCAATCAAACAGTCCGCTTAAAATTCTCAAAAAATCAACCGTCAATAGGCTCGGCTGGCGCCATCAGGTGGACTACAGATAAGCCTCATGTATCGACTGATTTAGTAGTCCAAAGAAATGATCAACTCGGCGTTTTCATATTTGAAGAAGAAAAAGCAAAATTCTTTGTGCTCTCTAATGCGTTGGAGGGTAGCCCGGCAGCAATTAATCTGCCAGGCGATACCTTAGTCATACATCGAGGTCAACACAGACTACAAGACGGTCAATTTGTTTCTATTACTAGTGATTAGTAAGAGAAAAATAGACCCCGATACTCATGTCGCTACTTAAGCAATTCTTATCTAATCATGTAATTGCAAATCTAACCTTTGCAATCGTCATTTTCATGGGTGTGGGTGGCTATCTCACGATGCCACGAGAACAAGACCCAGAAATTAATTTTAATTGGATAAACGTCACTACTGTTTTAAGAGGTGCGTCAACTGAAGATATCGAAAAATTAGTTACCAAACCGCTCGAAGATGCAATTCGACAAGTTTCTGATATTCGTTATGTGTCCTCGCGAAGCCAAGAGGGCATCTCAACCCTTCTGATTAGATTTGAAGATCTCTCGAGTACTGATTTTGATAAACGTATCAACGACTTGCGTCGGGAAATTCAGAACAAAGCAAACCAAGAATTACCAGCCGAAGTCAACGAGCCCTTCATTATGGAAGTTACTACGTCCAATGGATTCCCGTCTGCAATGGTACTTGTACTGGGTCAGGATGATGATGAGCTATTGCGCAACTCTGCCCGGCAAGTGCGGGATGATCTAGAACGGTTACAGGGTGTAGATGACGTTTTCGCAGTAGGATTACATGATCCAGAACTACTCGTTGAATTTAACCCTGAAAAACTAGAAGCCTACCAAGTATCTCCGACTCACGTAGCAGACTCAGTCGCATCATGGTTCCGCGATGTATCTGCTGGTGGCATTACCGTTGGTTCGCAAGATTGGTCCGTCCGGCTAGTAGGCAAAGATAAAAACCCTGCCAACCTAAATTCAATTCCCGTCAAGTTAATTCAAAATGCGGATTATGTGCCTTTATCAGCCGTCGCTAATGTCTCAAACTCAAGAGAAAAAGCAATTCAACTCGCGGCTCAAGACGGACAGCATGGGGTGCTTCTATCAGTCACCAAAAAAAGTTATACCAACACAATAGAACTAGTCGATCGTATACGTGCGTACCTTGCTGAAAAAAACACGATACTTACAAAAAATGGACTCTCGATCAGCTTAGTTGATGATCAAACCATCCCCACTAAAGAAGCAATCAATGTTATGCAAATTAACGCGGGCTTAGGTTTGTTATTGGTACTAGTAACAACCTGGGCTTTTTTGGGTGGCCGTATGGCTATATTGTTGAGCCTTGGAATCCCATTTTCGATCGCAGGTGCCTTCGCCATCGTTTATGCCATTGGCTGGACACTCAACGTATCGATCCTGCTGGGAGTCGTAATTGCGCTAGGGATGTTAGTCGATGACACGGTCGTAGTCGTAGAGGCCATCTACTACAGAATTTCCAGAGGGATTGATACAGCAACCGCCTGCATTGATGGACTTCGAGAGGTCTTTGCTCCGGTTTTGACTTCGGTGCTTACTACCGTCGCCGCGTTTTTACCACTGATGCTATTACCCGGGATCGTTGGAAAATTTATGCTTGTCGTTCCAGCCATGGTAACGCTCGCGTTGGCATTCAGCCTCTTTGAGGCATTTTGGATGCTACCTGCACACATTATGGGACTTAGACTTAACTTCAACAATAAGTCCCGAGTACAACTGATCCGAGAAACTAAAACGCGTCTCATAAGGCATAAATATAGTAAGGCACTAGTGTTTGTTCTAAGGCGACCTAAATCATTTTTATCACTTGCAGTAGTGAGTTTTATCATCGCAATATCCTCAGTTGGTGCTGGGTTGGTAAATATTCAATTTTTCGCATTTGATCCGATAAGACTTTTTTACGTTAATGTCGATATGCCCTCCGGTACGCCATTACAAGAAACAATGAAATGGACCAAACGAGTCGAAGAACAAACAAGAAAGTACGTATCGTCTGATGAAGAACGAGCAATTACGTCGATAGCCGGTATTAAATATACCGATCAAGCTGCATTATTTGAAAGTCGATATGGACAAGTAATCGTGAGTCTGAAACCTCAAGAAGGAATTCTTAGAGAAGTAGATACCGTCATAGATGACATGCGAGACGATATCGGAGGTAACAACGGACCAGCAAACGTGACTTTTACACGCATATCGGGAGGGCCTCCGATCACTAAACCCATTAGTGTCAAAATTAGAGGCGATAATTTCGCTGAGTTAAGGTCCGTTACAACACATCTAGAAAATTTCCTAAAAACACTTGAATCAGTTTCCGACATTAGTAATGACGATAGTCCAGGTCGAAATGAACTAAATTTGAAACTGAATTACGAATCCATCAACAGACTCGGTATCGATCCAGTATTAGTCACCAGGTCAATCCGTCTATTTGTCGATGGTGAGGTCGTCACATTCCTTCAATCAGAGGGCGAAAAAATAGATGTTCGGGTCAAGTCACATTTGACTGATTTAGCAGATATTGATGAGCTACTTTCTCAATCCATTACAACAACGACTGGGGAAAGAATTACTTTAAGACAACTCGTCCACTTTGATACCGGTAGGTCTCGAGAGAGTATTCGACACTATAACTTTCGACGGACCATTACCCTTGAGGCAGATATCGATCGGGAGCGCATTAATGAGTTAGAAGTCAATGACTTAATCAAAGAGGAGTGGGAAAGAATCAAATTCGATCACCCTAACGTCTCGCTAGATTTCTCAGGTGCGCTCGACGACATCCAAGAAAGTCTAGATGCAATGCTATTACTCTTCTTGCTTGGAATTAGCCTAATTTATCTGCTGATCGGAACGCAATTTAAAAGTTACTTCCAACCACTGATGATTCTAGCCACGGTCCCCTTAGCTTTCATTGGAGTCGTAATTGGTTTAATCATCACGCAAAACCCGTTGAGCCTATACACGATGTACGGTATTGTCGCGTTGACTGGGATTTCTGTAAATAGCGCGATTGTTTTAATTGATGCGGCTAACTCCCGAAGAAAAGGTGGGATGAACAGCGTGCATGCAATTGTATTTGCAGCACGGCGGCGAGTTGTCCCTATCCTAATTACCTCTTTTACTACGATCGCGGGACTACTATCGTTAGCGTTAGGTTTGGGTGGAAACTCACTACTATGGGGGCCAGTTGCCTCCGCCATAATGTGGGGATTAGCTGTATCCACAATCATGACACTTTTTGTAATTCCCCTCTTGTATAAAACGTTTTCACGTTAAGTTCAACCTTCATCCGCGACCCATACGGTTTCTAATGTTCGCTTGCTCAACTTCAAGTCACGCACCAGCGCTGCAGGACAATCGGAGATACACAAGCTTTTGAGATGGACTTGACTCAGAAATTCTTGATCCGCCATTGAGTGAAGATACTTAATTAAACCATCAAAATATCCTTCTACATTCAAGAGTCCCACTGGTTTTGCATGAATTCCCAATTGATACCAAGTCCACGCTTCAAAGAACTCATCCATCGTACCAATTCCACCGGGCAGCGCTATAAATGCGTCTGCCAAGTCAAGCATCTTTGCTTTACGCTCATGCATTCCAGAAACGTTTACTAACTCCGTCAGATTCTGATGAACTACTTCTTTGGTATCTAAGCCATTCGGTATAACGCCAGTCACCCTTCCACCTTCGTTTATTACAGCATCAGCTACAACCCCCATCAAGCCAACTCGAGCTCCACCAAAAATAAGTTCGATTTTAGCGTCAACAAGAATAGTTGCTAGTTGTTTTGCCGCCGATTCATACGCAACCTTGCGACCGTTTTTTGACCCACAGTAAACTGCGATACGTTGAATCACTTTTTACTTCCCTCCAAGCAGCGGTAAGGCTGTTTTATACTTGACTTGCTTGAGTGCGAAACTAGACTTGATATTCCCCACGCCTGGTATTTTTGATAGAAAATTTAAAATAAACTCTTCCAATACCTGTATGTCGGCTACAACCACTCGAATCAAATAATCCGACTCTCCTGTCATGAGATAGCACTCCATGACCTCGGGACGAGCTTTGATCGATTCCTCGAACCGCTCTAACGCGGACTCCACCTGACGCTCTAACGCCACATTGATGAATACACTCACTTTCAACCCGACCTTTAAAGAATCAATCAAAGTTACATAGCGGCTAATGTGGCCAGACTGTTCAAGCGCTTTTACACGTGCCAAAGTAGGAGACGGTGAGAGCCCAATAGCTTTCGACAACTCAATATTCGTGATTCTAGCGTTACCTTGCAGCAATCGTAGTATTTCCCAATCAGTTGTGTCAATCATAATAAACAATATTATATGCTTAATTTATTACAAAAATAGCTTAATTATTTGGTATAGGTGCGTATTTTACAGCATAAACAGAATCACCTGCTTAACAAATTTCGATATGATGTGTCATAAATACATAAAGACAAATGTCAAACAAGCTGGAGCAACACACATGACCGATATGTCCGATCAAAAACAAATGAATGTATCAGCATTTTGGCGGGTACTCCCCCAAGATTTAGACCCCGTCGAAACGCAGGAATGGGTGGACGCCTTTAACCAACTCGTCACAATTGAAGGTGAAGAACGTGCAACGTTTTTACTTATGAAGTTGCTAGAGCAAGCAAGACGACTTCGCGTTCCAATGCCCCCAGTACTCAATACGCCATACTCCAATACAATATCGCTAGCAGACCAACCCCCCTTTCCCGGAAATCTTGATGCAGAGGCCAAGCTTTCGGCAATTATTCGATGGAATGCCTTAGCCATGGTGGTGAGGGCAAACCGCGTAAACTCCGATTTGGGTGGACACATTGCGACCTATACCTCGTCGGCCGATCTCTTCGAGGTGGGCTTCAATCATTTCTTTAAAGCTGGAGTAGATGGTGACTGTGTATATTTTCAACCGCACTCAGCTCCCGGCGTTTACTCAAGAGCCTTTCTAGAAGGACGACTGAGCGAGGAGAATGTCGCCAACTATCGTCAGGAAACCGGGGGGGTCGGACTGTCCTCGTATTGTCACCCGTGGCTGATGCCAGACTTCTGGCAGTTCCCGACAGGGTCTATGGGCTTGGGGGCAATTACCGCAATTTATCAGGCTCGCTTCATTCGTTACCTCGAGAATAGAAATCTCCACAGCAGCAGTAACAGAAAAGTATGGTGCTTTGTTGGCGACGGCGAAATGGATGAACCAGAATCTATCGCCGGACTCTCCCTGGCGTCACGCGAGGGACTCGACAATCTGATCTTCGTTGTGAACTGTAATTTACAACGCTTGGATGGCCCCGTACGTGGTAATAGTTCAATCGTACAAGAGCTAGAAGGTCTTTTTGCGGGCGCTGGCTGGAACGTGATTAAGGTCATGTGGGGCTCTGATTGGGATCCACTATTCGCGATTGATCAAGAGAACGTGATCATCAAAAGACTGCACGAGACAGTTGACGGTGAATTCCAAAAATATGCGGCGACGGATGGACAATTTAATCGTGAAGCATTTTTTAATAAATATCCAGAATTACAGAAACTGGTTTCGCACCTGTCTGATCAAGATATCGATCGACTTGAACGGGGTGGGCACGACCCAATCAAAATTTATTCGGCCTACCATGCGGCAGTAAATCACAAAGGAAGACCGACAGTGATTCTTGCTCAAACCAAAAAAGGGTATGGAATGGGTCATTGGGGTCAAGGAAAAATGACCTCTCATCAACAAAAGAAATTAGAGAATGATGCCCTATTTGCATTTAGAGATCGCTTCTCTATCCCCCTTTCTGATAAGGACGTTGAAGACCTTAGATTTTACAGGCCAGCAGAAGACACTCCGGAGATGAAATACCTACATGAGCAAAGAAATAGGCTTGGCGGGGATTTACCAGCGCGCATCAAGAACTCAGAAAATCTAACTGCTCCTAAACTAACTGACTTTACCAAGCTAACAGGCGGGTCAGGAGAGCGGGAGCAATCAAGCACTATGGTGTTCGTTCAAATGCTTTCTCAGCTGCTAAAAAATAAAGAATTAGGCAAAAGAGTGGTTCCTATTGTCGCAGATGAAGCACGAACGTTCGGTATGCAATCACTGTTTCGGCAAGTTGCAATTTATTCTCCCTTTGGCCAGTTATACGACCCAGAGGACCGTGATGAATTGCTTTACTACAAAGAGGCCAAAAACGGTCAAATTCTTGAAGAAGGCATTACTGAGGCAGGCGCAATTTCATCGTGGATAGCAGCCGCAACATCCTACTCAACACACGGCACCACCATGCTGCCGTTTTATATTTTTTACTCATGCTTTGGCTTTCAACGTATTGGGGATTTAATTTATGCTGCCGGGGACTCACGAGCGCGAGGATTCTTACTTGGAGCGACGGCTGGCAGAACAACACTTTCGGGTGAGGGGTTACAACATGAGGACGGATCTAGCCATCTCTTATTCTCAACGGTTCCAAACTGCGTGGCATATGACCCGACATACGGTTATGAGGTCGTAACAATTGTTCAGGATGGGATGAAGCGAATGCTCGAGAAACAAGACGACGTGTTCTATTACGTCACAGTAATGAATGAAAACTATTCTCACCCTAGTATGCCTGACGATGCTGAAGACGGTATCATCAAAGGAATGTATTGTTTCAAAAAGGGTAAAAAATCTTCAGGTCCGCGAGCACAGTTACTGGGTTCTGGGACAATCCTAAGGGAAACATTAGCAGCAGCGGAGTTGCTTCAAACCGACTGGGATGTATCTGCAGACATATGGAGCGTTACAAGCTTTACAGAGCTAAGGCGTGACGGTCTTAGCGTGGACCGCCACAACACGTACAATCCCGAC
>QXZO01000129.1 GCA_009886305.1 Betaproteobacteria bacterium | reverse complement strand
TCGCTAATGGTCTTTTTATTCCAGCGTCTATGAAGCTTGAAAACCATGCCAAGAACGAGGAGCGCAATAGCCAACTGATTATTGAAGGAGTGATGTTTATTCAGAGAGGAGGGAATCCTCGTCTTTTGGCTGATTTACTTTCCTCATTCTTAAGTCCCAAAATTAATAAGAAGCGCGCTGGTAACGAAGCCGCTAACAAAGCTAATGCGTAATAAAATAAAATCTTTTTGGCGAAACATTGGTGACTGAAACAGTTGAAAGCTTCGAAGATAATGGATTGCCCGAAGAATGCGATCCGTGCAAAAAATTTGCGCCAATATGGATGACAACATTCGCCGACATGTCAATTCTGCTCATGGCGCTATTTGCAATTCTCTATAGTTATGCCAATCAAGATGAACAAGAGCGCGCCTTAATGATGGGTTCGTTGAACAAAGCTTTTGGTGCAGTTGTGATAATGCCATCCCTAGACATCCCGATCGCACAAACAATAGTAATCGCAGAAATACAGAGTGTTAACAAAAGTCTCAAGACCCTCAGTGAGCAGGAGCTAGATGCACTTCGTATAGCGGAAAGCATGGCTACTTTGAGTGAAAGTCTTGCTGAAGAAATTCGTCAAGGACAGGTTGTTGTCCGCACCGCCGAGAAAAAAGTAATAGTCGAACTCCAGTCTTTTTCAGAGAAAGATGCGGAGACAGATAACTACTACCTTACTCAAAGTGTATTGGACATATCAGAGAAAGTCTTAGTTGCCCAAGCACAAAGTAGTACTCAAATTGAAGTAAGAAAACAGGATCTAGCCTCTCTAGAGGCAATTAAGCAGCGGCGTATAAATAGCGCTAAAAAGCGATATAGCGACATGACGGCTGATTTCTCGGATGAAGTTCAAAAGGGTGTTATGGAGCTCATATTACAAGAGGAAAATTTGATTATTCGTTTGCCGGGAGAAGGGGCATTCGTATCAGGTAGCGCGAAGGTCCAATCAAATTTCAAGGAGTTACTTTTAAAAATTGGTGAGCGATTGTCCGGTTCTAGAGGAAAAATTAGAATTGAGGGCCATACAGACAACGTAAAAATAGCATTTAGCGATCAATTTAAATCTAATTGGGACCTCTCCTCCGCACGCTCGTCTTCAGTAGCGGCAGTCTTCATTAATGAAAACGGCATTACTATTGATAGACTTATTGTTGCTGGATATGCTGATTCGGTTCCTCTAGAGAGCAATGAAACAGTATCAGGCAGATCAAAGAACCGCCGAATTGAGGTAATTATTCGTGGCGACTAACGTAACCGAGCAACCTGAGATTTTCGAATCAGTAATTGCAGATGAATGCCCCCCTTGTAAAACCGGGGCTGCAATGTGGATGACGACTTTTTCAGATATGGCCACATTGCTTATGGCATTATTTGCAATATTGATTGCTTTTGCTGAAATGCAAAAGGCAGAGTCTATGCTTGCCATCGAAGGAGAAGGTCGGTTGGATCGGGGAGTTCAGAGTGAAATTGAATCCTACGAGGCACCATCGCAAACTAACATTGACCCATCTGGATCAGGGAATGCAGATACAAATGAGGGGTTTGCTGTGGTCGTCGAGGCCTTGGCAAAAGAAATTGAAGACGGCGCAGTACAGGTCTTCATTCAAGATGAACGCATTGTCGTAAAGGTAGTTACCGACCAAACTTTAAATTCTGATAGTTCTATCGTTCAGCAAGAACAACTTGAGATATATTTAAAAGTTGCAGAATCACAGAATGATATAAAGGTTGCAGTTAAAGTTGAACAAGAAGCTGAAATTAATTCCAGCGATAGTCAAATCTGGGAAGCGATGTTCTCAGCACAATACAGACGTATTCGTAGCACTTTAGCACCCCAAATTGAAAATAATACGGTAGAGGTAATTCGGGAAGGTGACAAGATTATTGTTCGCCTTGCATCAAAAGGATCCTTCAAAAGCGGGGCAGCAGAGCTCCAGCCAGGCTTTAGTGACCTTTTAAACAGCGTTGGCGAGGCGGTGCAAGCAGCGGAGGGCCTTATAACGATAGAAGGACATACTGATAACATACCGATTGCTTTCAGCACACGTTTTCGATCGAACTGGGATCTTTCAGCTGCGCGCTCGGGAGCAGTTGCGGATTATTTATTAAGTCAATACACCTTTGAGAACGGCTTAATGGTCTCTGGGCTAGCGGATACGCGACCGCTTACCAGCGTCGAATTGAACTGGTAATAGATGGTAGTTACTAACATCGGTTTCCGATATTCTAAAAGAACAGATATAAAAAAACGGCACCTTTAAGATGCCGTAAGCGTTATATCACTTTCTTTAGGGGGATTTGCAGGTAATCAAGAGGCCATGGTGGCTGGAATGTCTTTATTGAGAAGCTGTGGGATCTCTTCCCAAGCTCCTTTAATTTCGTTCAATAGGCTCCTAACCTCTTTAATACCATCAATATCGTTACGTATATTTGCTTTCAGTAAACGTCGCACACAGTAGTCATATAGATCAGAAATAT
>QXZO01000128.1:10060-11793 GCA_009886305.1 Betaproteobacteria bacterium | reverse complement strand
GGAGCCAGGTGCCGGACGAACTCGTATCGAATGGTGGTATTGCCTGTCAGAATGCATCCGAGGTGACTACCCATGCTGACTTTATTATCTTGATGCTACCAGACACGCCAGACGTAGAAAAAGTTTTATTTGGAGACGAAGGAATTAGCGAGACGCTGTTAGAGGGCCAAATTATTATTGATATGAGCTCGATTTCGCCAATCGCAACGAGAGAATTTGCAAACCAATTAGCCATAAAAAAAGTTTCTTATGTAGACGCGCCTGTATCCGGTGGTGAGATCGGTGCAAAAAATGCAACCTTAACCATAATGGTTGGTGCGGATGAATCGGTGTTCTTAAAGGTGAAACCTATTTTTGAATTAATGGGGCAGAACATCACTCACGTAGGAGATATCGGAGCAGGCCAAGTGTGTAAGGTGGCTAATCAAATCATTGTTGCTTTGAACATTGAGGCCGTGGGTGAAGCTTTGTTACTTGCGTCCAAAGCGGGCGTTGACCCATCAAAAGTGCAACAAGCACTCATGGGCGGTTTTGCTTCATCCAAGGTATTGGAAATCCATGGAGAGCGTATGATAAAAAGAACCTTTAAGCCGGGATTCAGAATTGAATTACATCAAAAAGATTTGAATCTTGCGCTGAGTACCGCCCGGAGTTTAGGCGTGAGCCTACCGAATACGGGCACTGCCCAGGAACTATTTAATGCTTGTTCAGCGGCAGGAGATAACAGTCAAGATCATTCCGCTATGGTGTGTGCCCTTGAACGACTGGCTCAACACTCGGTCACTTAATGATGGAGCATAAAAAATTGCTGCAAGATTTATTTCATGCAGCTGTTGACGCGGCGCTACCCGAACTTACGATTAAGGATTATTTACCTGATCCACCTATCGGACGCACTATTGTGACTGGATGTGGTAAGGCCGCCGCAACAATGGCCAAGGCGTTCGAAGAAGCCTGGGAGCATCCCCTAGAGGGAATTGTTGTCACCCGTTACGGACACAAGGTGTCTACAAGAGTCATCAAAGTACTAGAAGCATCACACCCCATTCCTGACGAAGCAGGGATGGCGGCAGCTCTTGAGATGCAAGCACTGATAGCTAATCTGACTACAGACGATTTAGTAGTATTTCTAGTTTCGGGCGGAGGCTCATCCCTGCTTACTCTTCCGGCAGAGGGAATTAGTCTGGAAGATAAGAAGGTATTGAACACAAAACTGCTGCAAAGTGGCGCCAACATAAGAGAAATGAATTGTGTAAGAAAACATCTATCTCGTGTTAAAGGCGGGCGACTGGCGGAAACCATTTGGCCCGCACAATGTGTAACACTCGCAATATCGGATATTCCAGGAGACGATTTATCTGTTATCGCATCTGGACCGACAGAACCTGATGAAACAACCCTCAATGAGGCGCAAGCGATTCTATCCAAGTATCGCATTGACGAGCCCAAGTCCATCATTAACTTACTGGCTAGCGGCAACGCAGAAACACCAAAATCTGATAATCCAATATTCAACAATATCCACTCACACTTAATTGCCACACCTCAACAGTCCTTAGAGGCAGCTGCGGCAGTTGCAAAAGAAAACGGATTTAATCCGATAATTCTTGGGGACGCTATTGAAGGAGAGGCCCGAGAAGTTGCACGAGTACTCGCGGGGATTACCAAACAAGTAATTCGGCACAATCAGCCCGTTCAAAAACCTTGCGTTTTACTTTCAGGAGGAGAGACGA
>QXZO01000128.1:0-10050 GCA_009886305.1 Betaproteobacteria bacterium | reverse complement strand
GCGGTAACGGTCGGGGCGGCCGAAATGTTGAATTTCTTCTCTCTCTAGCGATTGAATTAAATGGCTTAGATGGTGTTTGGGCATTTGCCGGAGATACCGATGGGATTGATGGAACTGAAGATAACGCAGGGGCTCTAATCACTCCAGACACTCTGATACGAGCTTCTCAAATTGGCCTAGACGCCAAACTCATGCTCGCAGATAATAACGGTTATACTTTTTTTAAACAGTTAAATGACCTTGTAATCACAGGGCCAACACTAACAAACGTCAATGACTTCAGGGCTATTGTCATTGACAAACGAATATAAGAGAGAAATATGGGACATAGTGAGAGAGACCTGAACGAAAATCCTGTCGCCCTAGTTGGCAAACAAACACTTGTGAAGGAACTACTATCGATTTTATCTTCCGAATCCGTCAAGCACGAAACGGAGGATCTAACACCCTTTGAATGTGATGGCTTGTCGGCATATCCACAAATTCCCTTGATTGCAGTCTTACCGGAGAATGAAGAACAAGTCTGTCAGGTCATGAAAATTTGTCACCAATACAAGGTGCCAATTGTCTTTCGTGGGGCCGGGACTGGCTTGTCGGGCGGAGCTATTCCTTACGATCAAGGCGTCTTACTCGTATTATCAAAACTCAAACAAATCAAATATATAGATCCCATCGGTCGCTACGCTGTTGTCCAACCAGGCGTTAGAAATGCAGCCATTTCCGAAGCTACAAAAATACATAATTTGTACTACGCACCAGATCCATCTAGTCAAATCGCCTGCTCTATCGGAGGTAATGTGGCAGAAAACTCAGGGGGCGTACATTGTTTGAAGTACGGCCTAACAGTTAACAATATTTTAAAGGTACGGTTTGTTACCATTGAAGGACACATCGTAGAAATTGGTTCCGAAGGACTTGATAGCCCTGGGTATGACTTGCTTGCCCTCCTAACTGGGTCAGAGGGACTACTTGGTGTTCTGACTGAAGTCACAGTCAAGCTCTTACCCACGCCTGAAAAAGCACAAGCCATAATGGCTTCATTTGATGACGTCGAAAAAGCGGGACACGCTGTAGCGGATATTATTGCGGCAGGCATCATTCCAGCAGGCCTTGAAATGATGGATAAGAAAGCCATTAACGCCGTCGAACAATTCATTGGTGCAGGGTACCCGATGGACGCGGCTGCTATGTTGCTTTGCGAATCTGATGGTTCGTCAGAAGAAGTTGATAGTGAAATTCAAAAAACGACCGAGGTGCTTAACAAGGCGGGAGCGACCAAAATAACCGTTTCAACGGACGAAGCGCATCGACTCAAGTTGTGGGCTGGCAGGAAATCAGCATTCCCTGCTGTCGGTAGAGTTCTACCAGATTACTTTTGCATGGACGGAACGATACCCAGAAAAACATTACCAAACGTACTAAAACGTATTGCGGAAATGGAGGATCAATTTCAACTGCAATGCGCTAATGTGTTTCATGCAGGAGATGGAAACTTGCATCCACTCATTATGTTCGATGCTAATGAAGGGGATCAACTGCATCGAGCAGAACTTTATGGAGCGGCCATTCTAGAGCTTTGCGTAGAAGTTGGCGGCACAATAACCGGCGAACATGGTGTTGGGATTGAAAAAATAAATCAAATGTGCGTTCAATTTGATAATCAGGAAATACAGACTTTCCTGAATTTAAAACAAGCCTTCGACCCTGAAGGAAGATTAAACCCAGGAAAAGCTATTCCAACGCTAAACCGGTGTGCCGAATTTGGACATATGCACGTCCACCGTGGCGAAGAGCGCTTCCCAGAAATCCCAAGATTTTAGGTTCAACTATTAGGCATCTCATGAGTACGAACGAAACTGTCATTGATAGATTTAAAGATCAAATCACCGATGCAAAAAAAAGATCGGCTTGCATCAGGATTCGCGGCGGTGGATCCAAAGACTTTCACGGCGTATCTCTTCAAGGAGATCTCCTTGAAACCAAAGACTTCACAGGAATTACAGAATATGAACCTACCGAATTAGTTCTAACCGCAAGAAGCGGCACACCACTGAAGGACATCGAACATGCTCTGAATGAGAATAACCAGATGTTGCCATTCGAACCCCCTCATATGGGATTAGAAGCTACATTTGGCGGATGTATAGCATCTGGGCTTTCTGGACCAAGACGTGCATCACAGGGCGCTGTCCGTGATTTTGTGCTCGGGGCCAGAATACTCAATTCAGATGCCCTCGATCTTCAGTTTGGCGGAAAAGTGATGAAAAATGTAGCGGGCTTCGATGTATCTAGATTACTGACTGGGTCTTTCGGGACACTCGGTTTAATTCTTGAATCTTCCGTCAAAGTTCTGCCTAAACCTGAAATGGAGCGCACAGTTTTCTTTGAATTAGATCATGAATCCGCTTTAGACAAGATGAATTCGTTAGCTGGCACACCAATTCCATTGTCGGCGACCTGCTTCGATGGTAACCGACTAGCAGTTCGGCTATCTGGTTCAGAAATTGGGGTCACTGCGGCCCATAAAAAAATCGGCGGCGAAGCCAGCGAAGAAAGCTCTTACTGGAGATCATTAAAAGAACAAACTCATCCATTTTTCAATTCTGAAGGGTGCCTTTATCGTCTATCAATTAACCCAACCGCCCCCATAAACGGTTATGGCGATGCCTTAATTGAGTGGAACGGCAGCACCCGGTGGATTTGGAATAATGGGACACTAAGCGAACACCAACAATTTGCAAGTCAACATGGTGGATACGCAACCGTTTTTCGCGGTAACGGATTGGGTAAGCCAATCAACAGTATGGTCCCAGCGCTACAAACGTTGCAACGAAACATCAAAAACTCTATGGACCCTGACGGCATATTCGGTAAAAAAAGATTATTCACCGAATTTTAAATTAGCCCAAAAACTCAGAAACTATCAATGAAAACAAATTTAGATACTGCGGTCCTTGAGACTCGCGAAGGCAAGGAAGCGAATGACATATTGCGGTCTTGTGTACACTGCGGATTTTGCACAGCTACCTGTCCGACATACCAACTATTGGGAGATGAACTCGACAGTCCCAGAGGGCGTATTTATCTCATAAAAGAATTACTCGAAGGAAAGAAACCTACAGAAGCTACTCAGTTACACCTAGATCGCTGCCTGACATGCCGCTCCTGTGAGACAACGTGTCCGTCCGGAGTGAAATATGGCAGACTGGTTGACATCGGGCGAAACATGGTTGAAAAAACCGTACCGCGCACCTTAGGAGATCGCTTAAAACGACACACTTTGGAAAAAGTCATCACCAATAGAACAGTATTTCGCTCATTAATCACAGTCGGACAGATCGTTAAACCGGCATTGCCGAAGGCGCTTAAGAAAAAAATTCCGACGGCACAAAAAGTTGCAACCAAATGGCCTCAATCTAATCACCCACGAAAAATGCTCTTCTTAGATGGATGTGTCCAGCCAGTCTTAGCACCCAACATTAACACCGCCACTGCTCAACTTCTAGATCGACTAAAGATAACACTCATACCGACATCACAAGTAAACTGCTGTGGCGCAGTAACGTACCACCTGAACAAGCAGACTGAGTCGCTTGTATTCATAAAACAAAATATCGACGCTTGGTGGCCACTCATAGAACAAGGAGCTGAAGCAATCGTTATTACGGCAAGTGGGTGCGGTACGATGATAAAAGAATATGGTCATCTTCTAGTAGATGATCCAGTTTATGCAAAAAAAGCGAAAACTATCTCTGAGATTGCGAAGGATCTTTGTGAAGTATTTACGGAAGAATTCGCGACACTAAAAGACAAAGTTCTAGAGCCTATTAAACAAAAGCATATTGAGACATGTAAGGTCGCATTTCACGCACCATGCAGCTTGCAACATGGGCAACA
The DNA here is from genome assembly GCA_009886305.1 of Betaproteobacteria bacterium. Lineage (GTDB taxonomy): Bacteria > Pseudomonadota > Gammaproteobacteria > Burkholderiales > Eutrophovitaceae > Eutrophovita. The sequence goes on along the minus strand of QXZO01000128.1, from coordinate 6,153 downwards.
AATAAAGGGAGTAGTAGAAAAATTACTCACGAGCGCCGGCTATACATTAACAGCCATCGAAGACTCCCACCTATGCTGCGGCTCAGCCGGAACCTATTCGTTACTTCAACCTGAACTATCTGAAAAACTACTGGATAGTAAAATTGAAAATATTGAACGCGACCACCCCGAAGTAATTGTAACCGCTAACATTGGTTGTCTGACCCAACTTCAGGGAGGCACTAAAACTAGAGTATTACATTGGGCTGAATTATTAGAAGAGGCGCTAGCCTAAACACCAACGCTTACTTAGGGAATCTTAATGACAAAAATTGCACTCATCACAGGAGCAACGGCTGGATTCGGAAGCTCATCCGTCAAGCGATTCATTGATAACGGTTGGAAAGTAATTGCGACAGGAAGACGCGAGGAGCGTCTTCGCGCACTCAAAGAGCAATATGGAGATGCACTACATCCCCTTACCTTTGATATACAAGATAGCGCACACATCAATAATGCAATCGATTCATTACCTTCAGGCTTCAAGGATATTGACTTACTGATCAATAATGCAGGTCTCGCGTTAGGGACCGCGGCTGCACAAGATAGCGACCTAGAGCAATGGAATACTATGGTCGATACAAATATCCGAGGACTTATGTCCTTGACACACAAAGTACTTCCTACATTGATCCAACAGCGAGGCGCGGTAATCAATATCAGTTCCGTGGCAGCCAGCTATCCCTACCCGGGAGGGAACGTGTACGGAGGGACTAAAGCATTCGTTGTGCAATTCTCACTCGGATTAAGGTCAGATCTCCATGGCACCGGAGTTCGAGTTACCTGCGTAGAACCGGGAATGTCAGAAACAGAATTTACACTGGTGCGCACAAAAGGCGATCAATCTGCCTCAGATAAGCTTTATGAAGGAGCGAATCCAATGACGGGGGACGACATAGCTCAGACACTGTATTGGATCGCCACTTTACCGTCCCATATGAACATAAATAGGGTTGAACTTATGCCGGTAAATCAATCATTTGGCCCCTTCCAAGTGCATCGAAAATAAATTAGGACCAACCACAACCTAACTTAAGTCGCTCGATTAACTATAGCTTTTCTCAAATGGACCATAAACGTCTCAGCGCAAGAAGGATTAATCCACCTCACTGATGTCACGGCATTAATCTCGGGATCGATCCAAGTATATGAACCGCCGGCACCAATGGCAAAGATACTTGACTCCGGCAATCTCGGGAACAAAATACCATCAGTGTTCAACCAGGTTAAAAAACCATAAAATGGCGCCAGAAGTGATGGGGCAAGCATCATGTCAATCCAATCAGAACTAATCAATATATCCTTACCCCAACGACCTTTTTGGAGCATTAATTGGCCAATCAGCACTTGATCTTGGCTGGAGATTTGCACACCACCTCCCCAGTGACTTCCCCCTGGAAGGGTCTGCATAGTAATGCCATCAATATTAATATACGCATCGTCATAAGGTGTCCAAGCCCAATCACACGAGCATCCAATAGGCTTTAGAATTCTCTTCTCAAACACCTCGTCCAGAGGTTGGCGGAAAAGGTGTAACAACGCGAGGGATAATTGATTAATTCTGACATCGTTGTACTCCCAATACGTTCCAGGCTCATTCAGTGGTCGCTTTGTACCTTTCTTGAAATTACTTCTATAGCGCGAATCTTGAAATGATAAATATCGGTAATGGTCGGCTTGATCGGGAATCCCACAACAAACTCCTTCCCATTCACTTGTTTGCTCTAGCAAATGCCTCCACGTAATAGATTTATTGTGGGAAGAGTCAAATCCAACACCTGGTAAAGATATCTCTACGCATTCGTTAATGTCCTGGATTAGCCCATCGTCGACAGCAAGACCGCACAAGAGGGATAAGTAAGTCTTCGCAACACTGAACGTTAAATCTGGACGCTCAAAGTCCCCCCAAGACATAAGCTTTTCTCCATTCAGAAGAACTGCTCCCGAAACACCCCCACGAGGAAAAACAGGCCCTCGCAAGCGATTCCAAGGCGGTATATCCTCTCCATGAATACCCCACGGGCTAGAGTTATCTCGCGTCCATTCGATTTCATTACTAACGGCAAAAGAGACGCTGTCTGCCAACGCATCGTCTGTCGAAAAGAAGGTCACAAAAATCTATAGGTCGTCACGTCGACTCTCCCCATCGAAAACTCTACCCTTCTCGGCTGCCTCTCTATATCGCTTTCTGATATCCCGTGTCTTCCACCAAAAATATACAATCACAACTAACGCCAGTAACGCTGCAATAGCGAGTAAAACAATCGAAAACATAAACGCGAACACTAATCCCACCAAACCTACTACAGCTAAAAGTACCCGAGTAAAAATTGACAACCCACCAACAGACGTTTTTTTATCATTAATACTGAAATGGTAAATTTTATTTTTCATTTTCTAAATTTAATTCTCCTTCGTTTAATCCTTATACTCAGGCCTTATAAGTATTCATGCAAATGGATTTTTTATGACATGGCCCACAAATGTGCGGCAAGTAATCCACGCCATGGTTGATACTGCGCTAACCATTGCTCTACCTCTGCGGCAGACATCATTGATTTCCCTAAAAGTTGCTGCGTTTTTTTGCGAATTACGACGTCTCCGTGGAGAGAACCATCCAAAAAAGCATAGCCTCGTAATAAAGTATAGTTAATCGTCCATGGACCTACACCCTTAAAAAATAGAAGATCACGAGAGAGCGTCTCGAAATAGTTACTTACACGCTCCGTCTCCAGTGAGAAACCTCCTGAATCAATCGATACAGCTAGCCGATGAATGGTAGACGCTTTAGCAGATGACATGCCATACGCGCGTAAATCGTCGGCGCTAAGCGCCGCTATAGTTGCAGGGTTTGGAAAGCAATACAGACCAGACGAGTGAGCGGTGCCTAATCCTTTGACAAACCTAGATCTCATCGCGGTCGCAGCAACGACACTAACTTGCTGACCAATAACCGATCCGATGAGGGCCTCCCATGGAGAAACTGCTTGAGGTACGCGTAGTCCTGTTGTTTGGCGAACCATTCTCCTCAATACATGATCAGCAAACGCTATAGACTCAAATTCAGAAACTGGTTGTGATAATCCTAAGACGCGCGAGACAATCGACTCGAACAACGACTTAAAGTTGTCCTTTTTTAATTGTGCGTCAACATCAGCCTCAATGCTGGCGTAGGTCCCATTAAACTTTACCGCGAAATAAGCTGGATAATTACTAATCCATAATGCTTTTTGAAATCCGTCGTCGCAAGCCTTCTCAGATGTTTCAGTTTGATCCCTACCGTAATATTGAAGCACCTCCAGAGATCTATAGTTTTCAGGTAACGAAACGGTCAGAGTCACAGCAGTCATTTATTTACCTTTCAAATCAAGATTTCAAAATAATGTTGTTAAAATTGTGTAAGCCTTAACCTCATCAGTGGTGACTATAACTAAATATTAAGGGTAACTTATGACGAATTCGATCATCCTAAAAGTTCGCGAAGAGCTCACAAAAAATAATATTCTGAGAGTTGGCATTAACGCGTCTAATTTTTTACTTGTTTCACGAATCAATTCAGACGGCTTACCATTTGGAATAGCGCCAGACCTTGGGCGTTTTTTTGCGCGCGAATTGGATGTTAATCCTAAATTCATAGTCTTTGAAAATCCCGGGAAATTAGCTGATGCAGGCCTCGAGGACGCATGGGATATTGCCTTCGTTGGTAATGAGCCACAAAGAGCAAAAGATATTGCATTTTCCGCTCCGTATTTAGAAATACCCGTGACTTTTCTGGTGCGGGAAAATTCACCAATTAGAGATTTGTCTGAGATCGACCAGGTTGGTAATCGCATTTCCGTGATGAATCGTAGTGCTTACGATCTCTACTTAACCGCCACGATCAAACATGCGACCATTGTGCGGGCAGAATCAATTGACGAATCATTTGAACAGTTCATTCGCGATGACCTAGAAGTGCTCGGAGGCTTAAAACCCCGACTAGTTGCCGATTGCGCAAAAACGCCTGGAAACCGAATACTCGACGGACAAATAACATCAGTTAAACAATCGGCAGGTACACTACCAGCACATAAGGAGAGCGCTAAATACCTGCATGAGTTCATTGAGCAGGCTAAAGAAAGCGGAATGGTAAGTGACTTAATTGAAAAATATGCAGTAGACGGAGTTATCGTAGCGTCCCCCGCTTAACCTTCCGATATCTGGAGCTTAGATACGTTTAAATTGCTTCATCACCTCTACAAAAGAGATACCACGTCTTATTTCAAAGGCAGCTTTGATATCGTCTGCTTGATATAGCATCGCTTTCTCAAGCACCTTGGGTGCCTGATCATATGGCACCACGACGAGACCAGTGGAATCACCAATGATGACATCTCCACAGTTCACAATAACTCCATCTACAGAAATTTCATTTCCTATCGATTTCACATTAAGACGTGTGCGACCGGTAGTTGGGATCACATGACGACTAAAAACATTAAACCCACATGCATTGATTTCATCTACATCACGAACCGAACCATCCACAACCAACCCAGCAATACCTTTGACAGTTGCGGCCAAAGAGGCCATACCACCCCAGATAGAGGCCTTAGCCCCTTTTGCGGATACCACGAGCACATCTCCGGTTTGGGCTGCATCGAGCATAGCTCCTACTCGAAAATCCTCAGATGTAAAATCCCCTGGCTCACCAGCCTCTACATCAACCGTAAGCGCACGACCTATCAATCGCATATTGGGATTGATAGGTCGTATGGCTATAGAACTATTAATCAACTTACCTACATCATCTAATGCATTCGCAATAGTTGCAGTGGGTATATCTTTTAAGCCTGCCAAAATCTCATCGAGATCTGTCATCCATATCCAAATCAATTTTCAAATAATGAGAGCCCATCAAAAGTGATGGGATAACTTTTATTCCTCAAGAATTAATGATTATCCCTAGGTATACCTTTTTTACGGTCAATCTTCTGATATTTAATAGCCGGCTTGAGTACCATCCCCTCTGACAATTCATCAACATAATCCCTTTGAATTTCTTGCCAAGGCGTTTGACTTTCTGGAATTGGATGTCCTCCCGCCGCCTTCAACTTACGCTGTCGACGAAGAATTTCAGTCTTAGAAATGCGAATATCAACTGATCGCTTGTTGAGATCAACTCGAACAATATCGTTAGTTTTAAGAATAGCGAGATTTCCACCAGTCGCAGCCTCCGGAGAAGCATTCAAAATGGAAGGAGACCCGGAGGTTCCTGATTGTCTTCCATCGCCAATGCAGGGCAATTCTTGAACACCGGCCCTGATTAAGCGTGCTGGTGGTTGCATATTGACTACCTCGGCCGCGCCTGGATAACCCACTGGGCCCACCCCGCGCACGAACAACATACAAGTGTCATCTATTTTTAATTTTGGATCATCAATACGTTTATGGTAATCCTCAGGACCTTCAAAAACGATTGCACGTCCCTCAAATGCATTTGGATCCTTAGGATTAGACAAATATTTTTCTTTAAAAAAATCAGAAATGACACTAGTCTTCATAATCGCGCTATCAAAAAGATTACCTTTCATATTAAGGAATCCCGCCTTGTCCTTCATTGGTTTTTTAATAGGCCAAATCACGGTTTCGTCCAAAACTTTGAATTTTTCACAGTTCTTATAGAGTGTTTTTCCGTTAACGGTTGTAGCTTTTTTATTGATCATTCCCCCTTTTATTAGCCGATTCACAACACCAGGAACACCTCCGGCATGATGAAAATCCTCGCCCAAATACTCGCCCGCCGGCTGCATATTGACAATCAGAGGAACGTTATAGCCCACTCGTTCCCAATCGTCATTATTTAATTTAACGCCCAAGTGCTTTGCAATCGCATTAAAGTGAATTGGTGCATTTGTCGATCCACCAATCGCAGAGTTAACCGCTATCATATTTTCGAAAGCAGCCTTAGTCATAATTTTTGATGGACGAAGGTCTTCCCAAACCATTTCAACGATTCGCTTACCAGTGAGGTAAGCGTTTTCAGCGCGCTCACGATGAGGTGCTGGTATGGCAGCACCTCCAGGTAGTGACATACCAATGGCCTCCGCGAGCGCATTCATGGTTGATGCCGTT
>QXZO01000127.1 GCA_009886305.1 Betaproteobacteria bacterium | reverse complement strand
GGATCTTCGATACCCGCTTGTGAAAAACCCGCCTTACGAATACGGCAAGAGTCACAAACACCACAAGCTGCACCACTAGGTGACGCTTGGTAGCAAGAAACCGTTTGCCTAAAATCAACGCCTAACTCATAACCAAGCTTGATAATCTCAGCTTTCGTCAAATCAATTAAAGGCGCATGGATACGAAACTTAGCGCCTTCAACGCCCGCTTTAGTTGCGAGGTTAGCTAGCTTCTCATAAGCCGTAATATACTCTGGCCGGCAATCAGGGTAGCCTGAATAGTCAACCGAATTCGCCCCTACAAAAACATCTTGCGCGTTAAGCACCTCAGCCCATCCCAAAGCGACTGAAAGCATTATGGTATTTCTAGCCGGCACATACGTAGATGGGATGCCCTTGGTCTCGTGAATTGGAACTTGTTGGTTAACATCTGTCAACGAGGACCCACCCAACTGGGTCAAGTCGATTTTAATAACTTTATGTTCAGCTACCTTACGACTCACGCATAAGGATTGCGCAAAGGTTAATTCGGATATGTGTCGTTGTCCATAATCAATAGATAAGGCATAGCAGGTAAATCCATTTGATTGCGCATGAGCAATTGTCGTCGCAGAATCTAGCCCACCAGAGACCAAAACAACTGCTTTTCGTCGCTCGCTACTCATCCGCGCAATACCTCGCATATTCCGTCAGCCTCTTTTGAGGCAGTGATTGATTATTCACGGTTGGATCACGAGCACATATTTTTTTTGCCTCTATCAAGTATTGTTTTGCATCAGCACATTCCCGTCGCTCCAAATGAATTGTTCCTGCATCTAAGGTTGCCACACATTCTTTGTTATGGTTCTTGAGACGCGGGACCAATGTCCTAAGCACACGCAATGCTTCTGAACTTTTATAATCAGATTTGGTTAATGCTTTAGCAGACCAATACAAACCACTTTTTGTATATTGATTTTCTGGAAATTTCTCATTAAGCATCCGAAACAGCTCGATTGATTCGTTATAACTTCCCTTGTCGTATAAACCCTTCGCATGTTCATAAAATATTTTGACGTCTTTTTTCTCGTCAACTAAGGTCGGTGCTGCCAGATCAGCCAGAGCCGGCGTATTGACCGCCTTGGTGGGTTTATCCGAACTTCTCGCTTGCGGTAGGGTTAAAGAATCAGTTGACAGGTCACCCGCTAAAGCCTCTAAGCTTTTACGAATATCGGTATCAAGTAAGTTAACTTTTAAGGCGAGTTGATTCAAATCCCTCTTCAAGCCATCAAGCGCAATTGCTAGCTTTGACTGAGAACCATCATCAATCTGTAATTGCCCCTCAATCTCGGACACTTTCAGCATTAATTTATGAATCAAATCCTGCGCACTCTCAAGGTCTATGAGTCTCTTACTGATCTCATCTAAATCACCCCTTAGCGCACGAAGCTCTTCATCCATTTTTTGCCGTTCGTAAAAGTCAGGGATACCAGAGTGTTGGTCAGATTTCAACGTATCTTCTGTAGCCTCCTGCGCAACTCCTAAAGGGGCTGTAAACGACCATAGAACCACTAATGTGAGCGGGAAATTCCGGAGGATATAGAAACTACTCATGGCAATAGCCATCTGGCTGACAGATTAGTGGGCGTCACTACAAGCCTAATGTTGGGGCTAATCAATATAGACAAGATCGCTACGTCTATTTTTAGACCGACTTGCATTATCAATTCCAAATGCGAAGGGCCGCTCCGCACCATAGCTAACGACATCAATCTGGTCTTGTCTAGCGCCCATCAACACGAGCGCTTGCTTCAATTGTTCAGCGCGACTTTGCCCTAGAGCCAAGTTATATTCTCGACTACCACGGTCATCACAATTACCCTCAATACGAATTCGAACTGAGGGATATTGCTTGAGGAAATTTCCGTGTGCCTCAACAATCGGTCGATACTCCTGTTTGATCACAGAGCTATCAAAATCATAATAAATACTTCGTTGAGACAACAGTGAGTCATTTTGAGTAAGCTGCTCACTTATGGTTGCTTCTCGCTGCATAGCCTCTTGTTTTTCCGCATTTTCAGCGTCTAGCTTTGTACGCTCTTCTAAAAGCCTTTGCTCCTCACGCTCAAACTCTCTCTTTAATTCATCTTGCTGCGCTCTGAGTTCAGCCTCGGACGCCACCTCTGAGCTATCAACCAATTCAGTAGTTTGTTCAAATGAACGTCTATCAGACTCATCAAACAAATCTCTTTGCTCAATGTCAGCATTCATTTTAGTTTTGCTGGAGCAACCGACACATGCAGCGATTAAACCGGCTACTAAGAAGAGTTTCATGGTCATAACATATCCTGATTAATCTTTGATGAAAGGACCCCAGGAGGGCTCGCGAATATCATCCCCCTTCGGCCCAACATAACGAAGCTTTGCCCGCCCGTTCTTGGACACGAATCTCAAGATGCCGCGCCCATTTGCTTCTGAAGCGTACACGATCACTTTACCATTCGGTGAGATGCTTGGCGACTGATCCAACGACCCATTGGTTAAAATCTGAACGATACCGGACTTCATATCGAGCGTTCCGACATTAAATTTTCTCTCGTCGTAATGAATTAAAGCGACAAAGGCATCGTCTGCACTAAACTGAGGCGATGCATTGTATCGCCCCTCATAAGTTAATCTCACCTCAGACACTGCCTGTACTGAGGTCTGATAGATCTGTGGTCGTCCGGTTCGATCCGAGGTAAACACTATATTGTTACCATCAGAAGAAAAGCTGGGCTCAGTGTTAATGGATCGGCTATTCGTAATTTGACGTTTTGTTTCATCCTCAAGTGAAACAATGAAAATATTCGATTTGCCATCTTTGGAAATGGCAATTGCTAGTGACTTTCCATCCGGAGACCAAGCAGGCGCAGAATTTGAACCCGGATAGGGCCCTATTATCTTAAGGGTTCCCGTTACTCGGCTCCGTTCGTAATCAACCGGTAACACGTGAATGGCTGCTTTTCGATTAAGAAAAGAAACGAAAGCAATCCGGCCTCCATCAGGAGACCAACGGGGTGAGAGAATAGGCTCAGAGGTTGAAAAAATCTCTTTTGGGTTATGGCCGTCTGAATCAGCGATGACTAAGGTTGACTGATCTTGGGCACGGACCACATAAGCAATTTTCGTTCTAAAAACTCCTTTGTCTCCGGTAAGCTTTTCATAAATCAAATCAGCAAAATGATGAGCCATCCGCCGTATTTGCGCAGGATCGTCTTTGATCTGATAGCCTACTGACATCGCTTGACCCAGAATATCATACAACCAAAAAGCACCTTGGATTCGTCCGTCGTCTAACTCAGTAAACTTCCCAACAACCAGATTTTGAACATCCCTATTTTCCCAACCCGGATAGTCCGAATGGGTCAGTTTGGCCAGACTCCAGCTTTTTTCAACATCCTGGATCGAAAAAAATCCCGTCTTCATTAAATCCGCAGATATAATTTCAGACATCAAGCGAGTCTGAGTGCCCGCACCTTCAAAAGGGAGCACGGTTATTGGT
>QXZO01000126.1 GCA_009886305.1 Betaproteobacteria bacterium | reverse complement strand
CCTTGACTCATCTGTGGGAATAAGCACTTAAATGATTCAACCTGATGTTTGGTCTGATGGCTACCATCATCCAAGACAATGTCTACACCTCCCATTTCACCAACTACTTTTCTCAAAAAATCAGGATCATCTTGGGATCCAACACGAACCTGCGCAGCTTGACCATCGTACGAAGCACAGGCCGGATCGGTGTCTATGCCAAAGATCGTTGCGCTGTCCCCAAAATATTTACGCCACATTTGTAAGCTACCCCCCCTAAACACGCCAATTTCCAATAAACGAACAGGGGAATTACGAAAACTAGAAAAATACCGCTCATACAATGGAAGGTAATGATGCCACTTGTGTACGGGCTGACCTTTATTAGATGCAAATATACCAAGCAACTCACCGTCAAAGTTGTATTTTTCATTGATGTCATCCCGAATGCTGAGACTTTCCTCGAATGCCATCTCTCCAATGTCCTTGCTCGCTCCGTACATAGAACGAACAAAATCAGGCATAAGATTCACCAATTTAGACTTAAATCTCACTTTGACTTCCAGCTATTTTTAGGTTGTATGTGGGTATCAACCGGCTTCTTTTTAAGTAAAGGAACATAAAATTCTCTAAGAACTTTTTAATAATTAGCGTATCGTAATAATACTATGACCCAATAATTTTTAATATGAAAACGCTTCAACTATTCACAGTTTTAATGTTCGTTTACATTTCGAGCTTTTCAGTCACCCCCTCATTGAGTTTGGCGGCAGAGAGACTTGACAACAAGCACCTAAAGCAGCTTCTCTTAAGGATCTACCAAAAGACAGGCATGAGCGTGCCAGAGGTGGGAGACCCGAATTTTCCTAATGTTGTTTTCGTCACGCAACAATTCCTCAACGGTATGGTCTGTAAAAATAGAAATTGTAACGCTGAGGCAGCAACCAAAGACACAACAGTTTTTTTAGTTAACGGGTTAGATGTGAACACGGTTGAAGGTGAAAGTATTCTGTACCATGAACTCGTACACATCCTTCAATTTCATAACTTCGGGAGAAATCCAAACTGTAAAAGTTGGATTAAACGCGAGGTTCAAGCATATCAACTACAAGATGAATTCGTTAGTGACAAAGGACTTGATATGCCTTGGCTCAGAAGCGTAACGCACTATTTGACACAAATGTGTCCGCAGTAAAAAACCAAGTCAATACTAGCTTTACACCTACCGCTCCATTTGGACTTAGAATATAGCATCTTTCTTTTTTGGGATAAGGTGCGTTTTGTTATGTTCAAATTCTTTATTAAGCTTATCGCCATCATTAGTTTGGGTTGCAGCCTCAGCCATGCAAATCTGGGCGACCTCGGCGAGGACGATCTAGAACACTCTACCGTGACGCAAGGCAAATCTGCCCTCCAAGAGGAAGATTGGGAAGGTGCTATAACATTTTTTGAGAAAGCTCTTGAGAGCTTATCCGGGAGCGCAGACGTACACAACTTTCTGGGATATGCGTACCGGAAGTCTGGAAATTTAGATAAGGCTCTGGAAAACTATGGATTAGCACTCGACATTAATCCAGACCATAAGGGCGCCCTTGAATATCTTGGGGAGGCATACATCACATTAGGAGACTTAATTAACGCCAATGTCCAACTTAAACGTTTAAAGCGCATTTGCGCTCCGATTCCATGTGAGGAAGCAATCGAACTAGAACTAGCCATTAAACGCGTAACGAATTAATGGATAGAGAAGTATGATCGAAGCGATCCTTTTCGACTTTGGTGGGGTCGTTACCGAAAGCCCCTTTGAGGCCTTTAACGCCTTCGAGTGCGAGCACAGCCTACCCGAAAATTTTATTCGGAAACTCAATAGTGACCAACACGACAAGAACGCGTGGGCAAAACTTGAGCGTGGGGAAATATCTCCTGATGAATTTGACGAACTATTTCGGCAGGAAGCAATTAATAAGGGCTACGACGTCGGCGGATTAGAAATTCTTAAATTAGTATTTACACCGTTGAGGCCCTCGATGATATCGGCGATACAGCAATACAAAAATAATTATCAAGTCGCATGCTTAACGAATAATTTTCCGAGAACACCGACGCTAGAGAGTTTAATTGGCACGACTCGATTAAACGAATGGCAAAGGGTATTTGACACGTTTTCACATGTTATTGAGTCCGCAAAGGTTGGAGCCCGAAAACCTGAGGAGCAATTCTTTTTGACCGCATGTGATGTCATCGGCGTCAAACCAAAATCTGCCGTTTTTCTTGATGACATTGGGAGCAATTTAAAACCTGCGCGAGACATGGGAATGACCACAATAAAAGTAACCAGTGCACAGCAGGCTATTGATTCATTGGAAGCCGTTCTTAATAAGAGCTAATGTAATAAAACCAATACGCATCACAAAGATTTAAGTTTACGAGGTGCCCGCCTCATCAACGGATCGTATAAATATCTTGGTATCAGACGTAAGAAAAACCCCACCAATCTCATTTGCCACGGCAAGACATGAAAACGCTTTTTTTTAATAATTGCCTTCCTAATTGAACGAGCAGCTCGATCCGCATCCATAAGAAACGGCATGTAAAACGAGTTTACGTCGGTCATCGGTGTTTTGATATAACCTGGACAGACGGTCAGCACGTTCACACCGCTTGAAGATAACTCAACACGGAGACTCTCTAAATACGCAGTTGCTGCCGCCTTGGAGGCCGAATAAGCACCAGATCCCGGTATCCCCCTAAAACCAGCGATACTTGAGATTCCAACCAATGTACCGGAGCCACGTTTTTTCATAGCCTCAACAAAAGGCTGGTATGTATGAACCATACCCATAACGTTCGTCCGCAGGATCTGTTCAAAAACGACTTGGTCATTAGCCTCGCTGGTTAGCGTACCTGAGGATACCCCCGCATTTGCAATCACTACGTCGGGAATACCTACAGATTGAATAAATGATTTTACTGCAGATCGCATGGCCGAGGAGTCACCAACATCAGCGGCATAAACATAGACGTTTGTAGCAAGGTCGTTCGCTAAGCTGTCTAATCGTTCTTTTCGCCTCGCAAGAAGTCCGAGCGTGACGTCTTCATGAGAAAATTCTTTGGCCAAAGCCATACCTATTCCACTAGACGCACCTGTAATGAAAATCGTCTTCACCTTATCTCCATCAGCACTTCTCGTCTCAAAATAGCTTTCTCTATCAAAAAATCAAGTATCGGACCTAAACGACTCCGAGACCGCACCATTGATGCGGTAGTCCAATAAACACCATCAACAACTAGAGTAGGTGTCACAGAAATAGGATAGCGTTTAGCCAACTCACGAGCCTCATCAACGCGTTCACTCACCCATTCAGAATCTAATATCCTTTGAAATTCTTCAGATCGAATATCATATTCATTGGCCCACTTTATCTGCACATCAACCTCCCACAGCCTTTGTCTGTCATCGTGTATCGCGCCAAAGACATCATAGTGGACGTCAACGAGCTTATCTAATGCCAAGAGCGCGTAATACAAACGTGCCAAGGATTCAGACTGCTTATTTTTGACAATCGGTACAAGGGTCAAATTTACCAACTCTAAATTATCCAGGTACCATTGATCTAAATCGGGACCAAGTTGGTAACAACCTAGACAACTGTAAGAAAAAAACTCAATCAAC
>QXZO01000125.1 GCA_009886305.1 Betaproteobacteria bacterium | reverse complement strand
CACCCACGTAGACGCAAGAATTTTTCTAGGTCTTTCTCCTCGCGTAGTGAGTTTAGTCCACCGTTCAATCTTACTTGCAATCGGGTAACGTACGGTAGAAGAGGATTGTTTATCGCTCTTTCTGGGTGAGTTTAGCATAATATGTAGTTAAACTATTTAACTAAATATTCTAAAATATATATATAAAACAATGAATTAAAGAAATATCATGTGTTTTTTTTCAAGGAACATTAATGTCAAATTGCTTTAATTTCGATTATTTTGTAGTTATACTACATACTACAGTTAAGATTTTTCTTTAGAGTTATATAAGTTAGCCTAATGTCACATTAAATAACTCGTCTGTACAAAAATAAAAGTTAACCAAGAAGGTGGTACACATGGATGATTTAGATCCAACAGAAACCCGCGAATGGCTGGAAGCACTTGATTCGATTTGCCGCTCACAGGGGGATGATCGAGCCAGCTACATTCTCGCGCAGCTGAATGCTCGCGCCACAGAAAATGGAATAGACCTTCCTCAGTCGGTGACGACTCATTTTTGTAATACGATTCCAGCAGTTCGAGAGAAAATAATGCCGGGCGATCTCTTTATGGAGCGTCGAATTCGATCGCTTGTCAGATGGAACGCACTAGCTATGGTGATGCGAGCTAATGCCCAAAGTGAGGGTATTGGTGGTCATATAGCAAGCTTTTCATCAGCAGCGACCCTTTATGATGTTGGCTTTAATTATTTTTTCCGCGGATCCTCAGACGATACGCCTGGAGATCTCGTTTTCTTTCAAGGGCACAGTTCACCGGGCATGTACGCACGATCCTTTTTAGAAGGTCGTCTGAGTGTTGAGCAACTAGATAAGTTCCGCCGCGAGGTGGATGGAACAGGACTATCCTCCTATCCCCACCCTTGGTTAATGCCCGACTATTGGCAGTTTCCTACAGTGTCGATGGGACTAGGCCCCATTCAGGCTATTTATCAAGCTCATGTGATGCGTTATTTGTCAGCTCGAGATTTGGTTGCCCGAGGCAATCGAAAAGTATGGGCTTTTTTAGGGGATGGAGAATGTGATGAGCCCGAGACCCTTGGAGCTATCTCTTTGGCCGGTAGAGAAGGTCTGGAGAATTTGATTTTCGTCATCAACTGTAATTTACAGCGATTGGATGGACCAGTTCGTGGTAACGGTAAGATTATTCAAGAATTAGAGGGAGTTTTTAGAGGAGCGGGTTGGAACGTTATCAAAGTTATTTGGGGCAGACATTGGGACCAGCTTTTAGAGCGAGATAAGAGTGGCTTGTTACTGCAAAGAATGAATGAAGTGTGTGATGGAGAGCTCCAGAATTATAAATACAACGGAGGTGCTTACACTCGAGAGCATTTCTTTGGTAAGTATCCTGAGCTACTTGAGCTGGTTAAAGATATGACTGATGACCAGATTATGGCTTTAAACCGGGGTGGACATGATCCCTATAAGGTTTATGCGGCATATTCTGAAGCTGTTGAGAGTAAAGGGCATCCCACCGTTATCTTGGCCCATACTGTGAAAGGTTACGGTCTTGGTGCAGGTGGACAAGCCGCCAACGACACGCATTCAGTTAAAAAACTGGATGTTGAAAATTTGAAGATATTCAGGGATCGCTTTGGAATTCCTATTTCAGATGATCAGTTGGAAACAGTGCCGTACTATCGTCCAGAGGAAAATAGTCCTGAATTGATTTATATGAACGAAAGACGAGCATCTCTTGGTGGGCCATTGCCCGCTAGGAAATCTGATTTTGAAGAGATGTCTGTTCCCGCACTAAAAGTTTTTGATAAACAGCTGGATAGTAGTGGCGAGAGAGAAATGTCCTCGACCATGGCTTTTGTGAGAATCTTGTCTACTCTAATCAAAAATAAAGATATAGGCCAGTACGTAGTGCCCATTGTTCCCGATGAAGCTCGCACATTCGGAATGGAGGGTATGTTTCGCCAATTAGGTATATATACCTCTGCAGGACAAAAATACGTGCCTCATGATCGAGAGCAGATCATGTACTACAAAGAAGACAAAAAAGGCGTGATTCTAGAAGAAGGTATTAACGAAGCGGGCGCAATGTCAGCTTGGCTAGCTTTGGCGACGGCCTACAGTACTAGCTCTCGTCCAATGATTCCATTTTATATATTTTATTCAATGTTTGGCTTTCAGCGTATCGGAGATCTTGCCTGGGCTTCGGGAGATTGTCAGGCTAGAGGATTTTTAATCGGCGCTACTGCTGGGAGAACTACGTTAAACGGAGAAGGGCTTCAGCATCAAGATGGCCACAGCCTAATATTGGCCAATACCATCCCTAACTGCAAAAGTTATGATGCTACCTATAGCTATGAGTTGGCTGTGATTATTCAAAGTGGTCTCAAATGTATGTTTGAGGACAAAGAAAATTATTTTTACTACCTGACTACGATGAATGAAAATTATATTCAGCCCGCTATGCCTGAAGGTGTTGAGGAAGGAATTGTTAGAGGTATTTATCCTTTAAAACGTAGCCAAAAAGTGACGTCTAAAAAGAAGGTTACCTTAATGGGGGCAGGTACTATTCTTAATGAAGTTGTTGCGGCTTCGGAAATACTAAAAGAAAAATTCTCAGTAGAAGCCGATATTTGGAGTCTAACCAGTGTCAATGAATTAGTTCGAGAAGGTCAAGCGGTTGATCGTTGGAATCTACTTCATCCTACAGAAACACCCAAGCTCAGCTATGTGGAACAGCAGGTGGGTAATATTTCAGATCCTATTGTTATCGCGACTGACTATATGAAAGCCTATGCTGAACAACTGAGGCGATACTTACCCAGTTCCCTGCATGTGTTAGGCACAGACGGGTTTGGGCGGAGTGATAGTCGCGAGACGTTGCGTCACTTTTTTGAGGTAGATCGTTACTTTATTGTCGTGTCAGCGCTGAAAGGTTTGGCTGATAAAGGGATTATTGAGCAATCTGTAGTATCTGAGGCAATTGAATCGTTTTCTATTGACCCGGAGAAAACGAACCCGCTTTACATGTAAATCTTGTTTATCAAGGCTTTAGTAAGGTAGCATGAAATTTACTAGTACGAGGATTTGTTAGTGGCAATAGAAACGATAGTAGTTCCAGATCTTGGCGGGGCCGAATCTGTAGATGTGATTGAATTAAGTCTAGCCCAGGGCGACACTGTTGGGGTGGAGGATTCGTTGCTGGTTCTGGAGTCTGACAAGGCCACCATGGATGTACCAAGCCCTCACGAGGGTCAGTTGGTTAAGTATTTGGTTGCTGAAGGTGACACTGTCAAAGTTGGTGACCCCATAGCAGAGCTTGAAATTCAGGCTGATCCAAGCCAAGAAGTGGCGAATGAGGCTGCTGAATCTTTGGATGCTGAAGTCGAGGATGCAGCAGAAGCTACTGTAGCACCGGAAGCTGCGCCAGTAGCAAAAATCGAAGAGAAGGCGACTGAGTTTGATGTCGCTATATCTTCTTCCGCGGTTGATTCACCTCTTGCTGATTCAGAGAGCGCGGATGATATTTATGCAGGACCTGCGGTCAGAATGCTGGCTCGAGAATTAGGTGTAGATCTGACTAGCGTTCCAGGTAGTGGTCCTCGAGGACGCATCTTGAAGGACGATGTCAATGATTATGTGAAGCGAGCACTTTCTGGTGGCGCTGCTGAGAGCGGTCAAGATACTGGTGCTGGAATTCCAGAAATCCCGCAGATCGATTTCAGCCAGTTTGGTGAGATTGAAAAGGTTAAGTTAACCAAAATTCAGAAGGTCACAGCCAACAATATGCAGCGCAATTGGCTGAATGTTCCTCATGTAACCCAGTTTGATGATGCTGATATAACTGAGATGGACAGTTTTCGTAAATCACTGAAAGCTGAAGGCGAGATGCGTGGTGTTCGTGTGACACCAGTAGCCTTTCTTGTAAAAGCTATTGCCACTGCTTTGGAAGATAATCCTGGCTTTAACCGATCTCTTGTAGGAGACGGCGAGAGTTATATTCAAAAGCAATATTGTAATATCGGAATGGCCGTAGATACACCGCGTGGACTGGTGGTTCCGGTTATTCGTAACGCCTCATCTATGGGGATCTGGGAGATCGCTGGGGAAGTGGCACAGTTGGCAGAAAAAGCGCGAGAAGGAAAACTTAAGCCCTCCGATATGCAAGGAGGCTGTTTTACGCTCTCGAGCTTAGGAGCCATCGGTGGAAATGGATTCACGCCAATTGTTAACGCCCCTGAATTGGGTATTCTTGGTGTGTCTAAAGCTCAAATGAAGCCTGTTTGGAACGGGCATGACTTTGAACCACGTTTGATGCTTCCTTTGGCACTTTCCTATGATCACCGATTAATCAATGGTGGTGATGCGGGTCGATTTATGACTCAGATAGTTAAATTGTTAAGTGATATTAGGCACCTAGCTCTATAGTTTCGAAGACCCTCGAGGAGGCTAACATGCAGTTTTTGCACACCATGGTGCGTGTATCAAATGTCGAAAGTTCCTTGGCATTTTATTGTGATGCGCTCGGTATGATTGAAATCTCGCGATATGAGGTTGCAAAAGGTCGCTTTACACTAATCTTTTTAGCCGCACCGGACGATTCAAAGACAGCAATTGAAAAAGATGCGCCTTTGTTAGAGCTGACGCATAACTGGGATCCAGAGCCCTACGAGGGTGGCAGAAACTTTGGCCATTTAGCTTTCCGAGTAAATGATATATATGCAGCTTGTTCTCGATTAGCGGATCACGGAGTTCTTATTAATCGCCCTCCCAGAGATGGGCATATGGCTTTTGTTAGATCTCCTGATGGCATTTCTATTGAGCTACTACAAGCTGGAAAGGCTTTGCCTCCATCAGAACCTTGGGCATCCATGAGCAACAATGGAGAGTGGTAAGAGGTGGTCTTGTTACAAGCTTTTCTTAAATGGCAACATCTCTAAAGCCTGATCAATATGGTGCTGGATAGCAACGTTTTCTTGCTCAAGATAGCGCGCGATAGCGTCCTTGAACTCAGGATGCCGTATCCAGTGCAGTGAAAAGGTTCGTACCGGCTCAAACCCTCTCACTAACTTGTGCTCTCCTTGAGCTCCGGCATCATATCGCTGCAGCCCCATTTTAATGGCTAACTCAATGCCGCTGTAGTAGCAGAGCTCAAAATGTAAGTACGGATATTCCCCAAGGCTCCCCCAGTAGCGACCATAAAGGGTGTCGTTGT
>QXZO01000124.1 GCA_009886305.1 Betaproteobacteria bacterium | reverse complement strand
ATAGCCTTTTACGGGGAAGGAAACATCATGCCCAAATAGCTCCAAGTAACGCAACCATGTTGACACCGTCAAAATATCCATTTGACGACCAGCATCGTTAACGTAATATTCTCTGGTTACCTGATACCCAACCGCATCAAGGAGATTAGCCACACTTGCGCCATAGGCGGCTCCGCGCCCGTGACCTACGTGAAGCGGTCCAGTTGGGTTGGCCGACACAAACTCAACTTGGATCTGCTTACCCTCTCCAACATTACTGCGCCCAAAGTTCGATTTGGATTCGAGCACATCAAAAATCACTTTTTGGTGACACTCGTCACTTAAAAATATATTAATGAACCCTGGACCAGCCACTTCAGATTTTTTTATCCGTTTGTGTTCGACTAATTTTGCAGTCACCTGCGTTGCAATTTCCCTAGGATTTTGTTTTAGTTCACGAGCCAGCTGCATAGCGATATTGCAAGCATAATCGCCATGGTCACTGGACTTTGGGCGCTCTAAAATTATTCTTTGTTCAGAGAACTTGATTTCCATATCGGTTAATACGGAAACAATCGCTGCTTTAATTTCGTCAATTAAATCATTCGTGTAATTCATTAACACATCACTCTATCTATACAAAACATCGTCTCTTTTGACAATGAAACTAAAACATCACACGTCTAAGGGATCAACATCAAGTACATACCGTACGATATTATCTTTTAACCCATCTATACGCGTGCTCCAAACCCGCAAAAATCCTCTCATAGACTTTCTCGAACTCGCTTGAATTAAAAGTTGACCTCGATAAAATCCAGACATTTTAAAAAGTGGAGATGGAACCGCATCATACACCTCTATTCCAGATACTTTAATCTTGGCAGCTTCTTTCTGGGCGAGCGATAAAAAGCTCCATACATTTTGCTCTTGCTTGGCCGCCACCTTTAACAAGACTTGATAACAATAAGGTGGAAACGCGGCATCCTCACGCTCTGTAAGCAAATTTTGCGCAAACTCATCAAAAGTCTGATGTATTAGAGACTGATAAACCGGGTGCTGCGAAAACTCCGTTTGAAGCAAAACCTGACCTTTTTTCTCACCCCGCCCTGGCCTACCAGAGACTTGTAATAACTGTTGGTAAAGCCTCTCCGTTGCTCTAAAATCTGCGCTAAATAATGACTGGTCAGTGCCCAAAACGACAACCAAAGCGAGGTTAGGAAAGTCATGTCCTTTGGCTAGCATTTGAGTACCCACTATAATATCAACATCAGAATTTGCAATAACGCCTCTCATCGCCTTAAAAGCGCCCTTACGTTTCGTTGTGTCGCTGTCGATACGAAGGATTGAAGCCTCAGGAAATTGGGTTCTCAAGTCATCTTCGACTCGCTGCGTTCCTTGGCCTAAGTCAATCAAATCGTGGTTTCCACACTCTGCACATTGATCTGGCACCTTACTTTGATAGCCACAATAATGACACCGTAATTGAACTGCGCTCTTATGTATTGTCAGACGAGCGGAGCAACGGCCGCACATGGCGACCCAATTACATGATGAACAAAATAAAGCCGATGCGTATCCCCGTCGATTGAGAAATACTAGAACTTGCTCGCCCCGACCTAAACATGCTCCCATAGATTTAAGTATCTCGGGTGCGATTGTTCGTGCAAACGCTCGGTCAACAGAGATCAATTGAATTTCAGGGGATGGGCTATGAGGTCGTTCATTCAGTACCACACGCTTATATTTGCCCTCCAAAAAATTAAAATACGTCTCCAGCGATGGTGTTGCTGAGCCCAAGATAATAGGAGCGTTATTTTCACTAGCCAAATAAATTGCCAAGTCTCTTGCGTTGTAACGAACTCCCTCAACCTGCTTGTATGACAGATCATGCTCTTCATCTACAACAATCAAACCTAATTTAGGTAGCGACGCAAATATTGCGAGCCGAGTACCCAACACAATACTCGCTACACCTGAACGCGCCAACATCCAAGCCTGTAAGCGCTCCCTATCGCTCATACTACTGTTTAATGTAACGATTTTTCGCTCAGGAAACCGCGAGCGCAGTCGAGATTCAAACTGCGGTGTTAAATTAATTTCTGGTACTAACACCATGACTTGTCGACCAAGACTAAGTGTTTTTGCCATGACTTCGAAATATACCTCGGTCTTCCCACTTCCAGTCACCCCCTGGAGTAGCCAGGCCTGGTGCAAATCCAAATCAGCACTAATAGTTTCTACAGCTCGCTGCTGAGGCTCTGTTAATTTAATAACTGATTTATCCTCAGCATCATTACTTGCAGCTTTTTTGGGAGCAAATGTATAATCTTGAATTCGCTGACCAGCTGTAATCCATCCCTCATCTAACCATCTTGCCAACTCTGCTCTTGCCGTTGAGTACACCGAGCGCGCCTCAGAAAAAGTAATGCTTTTTTCAACCTGAAACAACTCAAATAATTTTTTCTTACCAAACGTACGCGGACTAACTGAGTCTGGAATCTCTCGGTGACCTTTTTCACTTAAAGAAAACACAGTTTCACTAAACCGCTCTGAAAAATTGACACGACGGACCGCTAGTGGCAACCCTAAAAACAGAATCTGTCCGAACCTAGCATAGTAATGCCGAGCAACAAACTGGCAAAAAGAAAAATAACAAGCAGGCAACGGATCGAGATTGAATACTGATTCTATTGTCTTGAGTTTACGCTCATCCACTGAAGTCTCATCCGACACATCCTCTACAATCCCGACTATTTTCTTTCTACGGAAAGGCACAACAACTATCGCACCTTTAGCTACATCTTGAGAACCAATTCGATAATCAAATGGTCCGTCTAAGGGGACATCGAGATGAACTTGAGCAAAAAGCATAAGTTAAGCGTTCGAAGATATTAAGACACGAAAAGAGAAAAAAAAGTCTCATTGACTATACCTCACCACCAAAGCAGTGTTTGAATTCAGCGGTGATATTTAGGGCTTTGATCGTGAACTGCTTCAACGAGCGCAAGAACATTCTCAGGCGGAGTAAATTGGGAAACGCCATGACCTAAATTGAACACATGGCCAGAGCCCTCTCCAAAACCTGAGAGAACTTCACCAACCTCTTTTTGAATCACATCAGGATTCGTAAGTAATATGGCTGGGTCCATATTACCTTGCAGTCCTACACGATCACCTACTCTATTGCGAGCACCAGCTATATCAGTAGCCCAATCCAGACCCAACGCATCTGCTCCAGTTTCCGCAAGGGTTTCAAGCCATTGGCCACCACCTTTGGTAAATACAACGCGTGGGATCACTGTTCCGTTGACCTCTCTAGTCAAAGAATTACATATTTGAGTTAGATTATTTTGTGAGAACTGTTTAAAAGCTTTAGAAGTTAAGCTGCCACCCCAAGTATCAAATATCATTACTGCATCAGCACCGGCCAGTATCTGTGCATTCAAATAAGCAATGACAGATGTAGACGTAACTTCTAATATTTTGTTAAATAAATCGGGACGTTCATAAGCCATTTTTTTGACTCGGTGAAAATCTGTTCCACCTCTTCCTTCAATCATGTAACACGCTAAAGTAAACGGACTACCTGAAAAACCAATAAGTGGCAGACGATTACCCAGCGCTGTCTTTATTGAACGGACAGCGTCAATCACGTACTTTAGTTGTTCCTCTGGTTCAATTGCTGAAAGCAGTTTAATCTGTTTTTCTTCACGTAAAGGCCGCTCGAATTTCGGACCTTCCCCATCGGCAAAGTAAAGACCTAGACCCATAGCATCTGGGATAGTCAATATATCCGAGAATAAAATTGCGGCGTCTAAATTAAATCGAGCTAAAGGCTGAAGGGTTACCTCGGTAGCTAGATCTGGATTTTTACAAAGATTGAGGAACGATCCTGCTTGACTACGAGTTTTGTTGTACTCTGGAAGATAACGTCCCGCTTGACGCATAATCCAGACAGGCGTGTAAGGAGTTGGTTGTCGAAGTAGCGCCCGTAAAAAAACATCATTCTGAAGCTGGGCCACTTGGCGCCTCCTTCTAAAAACTAATTAAAATTACACAAACCCCATTTATCGTGGCAGTTCCGATTGGCCCATGAGCACCTCATCTATTGAACGGGCACATTGTCGGCCCTCTCGAATCGCCCATACGACTAGCGATTGGCCTCGTCGCATATCGCCGGCGACGAAGACTTTATCGTGAGAGGTTTTATAATCCTCTGTGTTTGCATCCACATTACCTCGGCCATCGAGTTTAACGCCTAATGAGGCTAACAAACCTTCACGTACGGGATTGACGAATCCCATTGCAAAGAGCACAAGGTCGGCCTTCAATTCAAATTCACTGTTTGGCATTTCTCTCATCTGCATGCGTCCGTCGTCGCCTTTTTGCCACTCTAATCGAGCCGCTATCAACTTGGTAACTCTGCCCTCTTCCCCTTCGAACCGCTTGGTTGTAACCGACCAGTCACGAGAACAACCCTCTTCATGCGAGGAGCTAGTCCTTAGCTTAATTGGCCAATCTGGCCAGGTTAGCGGTCGATTTTCCTGCTCTGGAGGCATGGGCATCAATTCAAATTGGGTAACTGACGCCGCTCCCTGTCGGTTCGACGTTCCCACACAGTCAGAGCCTGTGTCGCCGCCTCCGATAACCACAACATGCTTACCTGTGGCTAAAATCTGACTATCCAGTTTGTCTCCAGCAACCACTCTGTTCTGCTGAGGTAGGAACTCCATAGCAAAATGCACACCATTGAGAGTCCGTCCATCTACGGTCAAATCACGCGGCACTTCAGAGCCTCCGGTCAATGCTATTGCATCGAATTCCGTCAATAGCTCGTCTTGAGCGACAAATTTTTGAGATAGATTATTAACACCGACAATAGGTTCGCCTGGAGCGCCGACGCAGACACTTGTTCTAAATTCCACACCCTCTTGCTCCATTTGTGATACTCGACGATCGATGTGATTTTTTTCCATCTTAAAATCTGGTATCCCATACCGCAACAGGCCGCCAACCCTGTCATTCTTCTCAAAGACGACCACGTCATGACCAGCTCTCGCCAATTGTTGGGCGCAGGCAAGTCCTGCTGGACCTGAACCAACAACAGCTACTCGCTTGCCAGTTTTTTGCGCAGGGACCTGAGGCACAATCCAACCTTGATTCCAACCCTTATCAACAATAGCGTGCTCAATCGATTTAATAGCTACCGCCGAATCATTGATATTCAATGTACAAGAGGCTTCACAAGGCGCCGGACAAATGCGACCGGTAAATTCAGGAAAATTATTTGTAGAATGCAGCGTTTGCAGTGCGGATTGCCAGTTTTTTCGGTAAACCAGATCGTTCCAATCGGGAATAATGTTATTCACAGGACAACCACTTTGACAGAATGGAATCCCGCAATCCATGCAACGTGCGCCCTGACGAGAGGCCTCTTCATCCGAATGCGTAATCACAAATTCACTATAGTTTTTAACTCTATTGTCAACAGGCACACTTGACTCGTTCACCCGTTCATGCTCCAAAAACCCGGTTGGTTTTCCCATCTTATGCTGCCTCCCGTTCACTTTTATTACTTTGAGCAAGTTCAGTTAACGCACGACGATATTCGTGTGGAAACACCTTAACGAACTTACTCCTTGCCAAATTCCAATCGTCTAGAATGTTTTCAGCGACTGAACTACCAGTAAGGTTGAGATGCTCTGACAATAAATGCTTCAAGAGCTCTTCATCAAATTTATCGCAGTGCAGGTTCGCCGGTTCCTGCTGATCCATTGGTAGAAGTCTCTCCACATCCACCATGGAGAGATTACAGCGGAGCTCGAAGTTCCCTTTTGGATCGTACACGTAAGCAATGCCTCCACTCATACCAGCTGCAAAGTTTCTTCCGGTGTCACCGAGTACCACTACTGTGCCACCCGTCATATACTCGCAACAGTGATCTCCAACCCCCTCAACAACTGCAGTGGCGCCGCTATTTCTAACCGCAAATCGCTCACCGGCAACACCAGAGAAATAAACCTCTCCCTGTACTGCACCATATAAGACCGTGTTACCAACTACAATGTTCTGGAAGGACGAACCACTAAAGTCATCTGAAGGATGAATGACAATACGTCCGCCAGACAACCCCTTACCCACATAATCGTTTGCATCGCCTCGCAGATTAAATGTAATTCCTTTCGCAAGGAAAACACCGAAACTTTGTCCTGCAGTGCCTTCGAAATTTACTGTGATCGTTTCATCAGGAAGCCCGGCATGCCCATAGCGTGTTGCCACCTGATTGGATAACATCGCCCCTACACTGCGATTAGCATTCTTAACTTTACTTTCAATTCGCACGGGCACCTGATCCGCCAAGGCCTGTTTTGCCTGCTCAATCAAACTATTATCTAAACCTTTTTCAAGCCCATGATCTTGCTGCTCGAGGTGGCGTCTCGCAACTTCTTCCGGCATGTCTGGCCGATAAAAGATCTTAGAGAAATCTAATCCCTTCGCCTTCCAATGATTAATCCCGCTTCGAGTATCAAGCAAATCTGACCGACCGATGATTTCGTTTAGGCTGCGCACACCCATACTCGCCATAATTTCCCGTATTTCTTGCGCAACAAAATGAAAATAATTAATCACATGTTCAGGTTTGCCTGAGAACTTTTCTCGGAGCACAGGATCCTGAGTCGCTATACCTACAGGACAAGTATTTAAATGACATTTGCGCATCATTATGCATCCTTCAACCACCAAAGGTGCCGTGGCAAAACCAAATTCATCTGCCCCTAGCAACGCACCAACAATGACGTCACGACCGGTTTTCATTTGACCATCGACCTGCACGATGATGCGGCCTCGAAGCTGATTAAGTACTAGAGTTTGCTGGGTCTCAGATAAGCCTAGCTCCCAAGGCGCACCCGCATGCTTGATGGACGACAATGGCGATGCGCCCGTCCCCCCATCGTACCCTGCTATCACAACATGGTCCGATTTCGCTTTCGAAACGCCAGCGGCTACAGTACCGACGCCAATTTCAGACACTAACTTGACACTGATCGTAGCCTTTGGGTTCGCATTTTTGAGGTCATGAATAAGCTGTGCTAAATCCTCGATGGAATAAATGTCATGATGCGGTGGAGGAGAAATAAGACCGACTCCAGGCACCGAAAATCTCAACTTGGCTATATATTGAGATACTTTATGGCCTGGTAGCTGCCCTCCCTCTCCCGGCTTCGCACCTTGCGCTACCTTAATTTGAATTTGATCAGCATTTGCCAAGTACTCAGCAGTAACACCAAAGCGACCAGAAGCTACTTGCTTGATTTTCGACCGAAGGGTATCGCCTTCTTCGAGGTCAACATCAGAAATAACCACAGATCCAAGAACATTTTTAGTGCTTGTTTTTTTTGTGACAGGTTGGAACCGTCCAGGGTCCTCCCCGCCCTCACCCGTGTTCGATTTGCCCCCTATACGATTCATAGCGATTGCAAGTGTTGTGTGCGCTTCTGTAGAAATAGACCCCAGTGACATAGCGCCTGTAGCAAACCGTTTAACAATCTGAGTCCAAGGTTCTACCTCTTCAATAGAAATTGGCTCACCTAGTGGATTTATTTCGAATAACCCTCGTAGTGTCATGTGACGTCGGCTTTGCTGATTAATCATCTCAGCATATTCTTTATACGTTGAGTACTCATTCGTCCGAGTCGCCCTCTGCAGGGTGGCAATTGAATCGGGGGTCCACATGTGCGCTTCGCCGCGTACTCTAAAAGCATACTCGCCACCGGCATCGAGCGAATCAATAAGAGTAGGATCTTTTTCACTGAACGCTCGAGTGTGTTCACTAATGGATTCCATCGCAATCTCTTGGATACCTATACCCTCGACATTGCTCGACGTTCCCGTAAAGAAGCGATCGATAAAATCAGTATTTAAGCCTATTGCTTCAAAAATCTGAGCACCACAATAAGATTGATATGTTGATATGCCCATTTTCGACATAACTTTGTTTAACCCCTTACCAATCGCTTTTACATAATTTTTATTAGCTACTGCCCCATCTTGTTTCAATTCATCTGACACTGAGGAAAGCGTTTCCATAGCCAACCAAGGGTGGATCGCCTCTGCACCATAGCCCGCTAACAAGGCGAAATGGTGCGTCTCCCGCGCCGAGCCGGTACTGACAACGAGCCCGGTTTTTGTTCTTAAGCCGAGCCGGACTAAGTGATGATGTACACCGCTGGTAGCTAACAACGCCGGTATCGCTACTCGCTCTGAATCGACTGTATTGTCTGAAAGGATCAATATCGTCTTACCGCTTTGCACGGCGCTTTCAGCTCGATCGCATATCTCTCCTAACACTTGCTCGAGACCATCGGGCCCATTATCCCGAGGAAATGTTATATCAATGACCTCACTGTCAAAAGCGCCATTAGTACCCTTATATATGTCAACAAGCGTATCGTATTCATCAAAATTCAGAATTGGTTGTGAGAGCTCAAGACGTTTAACTACTGTCTTATAATCAACCCCTAAAAGATTAGGCTTGGGCCCAACATAAGAGATCAAAGACATAACCAGCTCTTCTCGTATTGGATCCACTGGTGGATTTGTAACTTGAGCAAATAATTGTTTAAAGTAACTGTAGATCGACTTGTTTTTGTCTGACAAGACGGCCAGCGGTGAATCGTTACCCATTGATCCAGTGCCTTCTTGACCAGACTCACCCATTGGCGTCAAAACAAATTTAATATCCTCTTGAGTAAAACCAAAGGATTGCTGTATGTCGAGTAAATCTTCAGAATCTCTAACCGAGCGATGTCCGACAGCCGCCGTCACATTAGATAGTACAATTTTGGACTCTCGCAAAAGCGCGCCATAATCACGCTCAGCTATCAGCGTTTCTTTAATTTCCTCGTCCCCGATTATTCGTCCCTGCTTCGTATCAATGAGAAGCATCTTGCCCGGCTCTAAACGCCACTTATGCGCAACATTTTTTTCTTCCACTGGCAGCACCCCGACTTCAGAAGCCATAATCACCAAATCATCCTTGGTAACTACATAACGTGCCGGTCTTAATCCGTTTCGGTCAAGTGTCGCACCGATTTGAATGCCGTCTGTAAACGCGACAGCAGCGGGACCATCCCATGGCTCCATCACGGGCGCATGATATTCAAAAAAG
Source organism: Betaproteobacteria bacterium (assembly GCA_009886305.1). Lineage (GTDB taxonomy): Bacteria > Pseudomonadota > Gammaproteobacteria > Burkholderiales > Eutrophovitaceae > Eutrophovita. Next base: position 6,919 of record QXZO01000124.1, on the reverse strand, counting down.
TTCTTACGATCACGACTCATTAACGCGTTACCCGACCAAGCCTCAGGAATCAGTAACATCATCGATTGCGCAACCGAATATCCGCTCAATACCAACAACTCTAGAGCATTATCAAAACAGGCCGAATCCGATTGTATTTCATCTATTAAGGGCCATAACTTGTCGAGATCTTCCCTAACCACTGGTGAAAATAGCGCTTGCTGTCTCGCTCTCATCCAATTGATATTTCCACGCAATGTATTAAATTCGCCGTTATGCCCGATCATTCTAAAAGGATGAGCAAGCTCCCAACTGGGAAACGTATTCGTAGAAAAACGTTGGTGTACAAGCGCTAAGGAAGAGGCGAAGGTATTGTCTGACAGATCTAGATAATAGTCCCCAACCTGACTCGCAAGTAACATTCCTTTATAAACGATAGTTCTTGCAGACATCGACGATAAATAAAAACCTCCCGCTCCAATATCACCGAAACCAGAGACCCGATGCTCAGCCTGCTTACGAATTACAAACAGCTTACGCTCAAAGTCCTGCAAGGTCTGGCAATTTATTCCACGACGAATAAACAGTTGTCGGATAACGGGTTCAACATCTCGAGCAGTCTGACTGATTCCAGAGTTATCCACTGGCACATCTCGCCAACCCAGCACCTCCTGGCCCTCGGCCGCTGTAAACTCTTCTAAGACCTCTTGTATCTTCGATCGGCTGATCTCATCTTGGGGTAAGAAAACCATACCGACTCCGTACTCTCCGGAAAGAGGTAAATCGAACTCTAGGTCACTGATATTACGAAAAAAATTGTCTGGTATTTGCACTAAAATACCAGCCCCATCTCCAAGTAACGGGTCAAAGCCGGTTGCGCCACGATGAGTCAAGTTGTCGAGAATCTGCAGTCCTTGATCCACAATACGGTGACTTTTATCACCTTTAATGTGCGCTATAAATCCAACGCCGCATGCGTCATGCTCATTTGCGGGGTTATACAGCCCTTGGGCGGCGGGTTTTACAAACTTAGTCACAATGTTGCCTCTCGCTCTGAAATTATTTCAACAAATCTTTTCGGGAATTAATTATCCTCCCACAGACACTAAATCCGGCTTTTGACCGGATTTAGGTATAACCTCTAATGGTACCGTGTTCCATGGTATTTGATCAATATAGTAGAATTTTGTTCAAACTGAATCGACTAAGAATATCTGTCGGTATTCCTTCATTGCATACCGATCTGTCATTCCAGCGATATAGTCTGATATTGCCCGAGGTGCATCTATTTTCGCTTGCGCTTGATGCCGAGGAGGAAGTAATCCAACGTCCTCCTCAAAAGCCTTAAACAAACTACTAACAACGCGCTTAGCCTTATCAGCCATACGTTGCACCTTAAAGTGTCTATACAAATATTGATGTAAGTACTGCTTTAGCTCGCGATGCTTTAGCTCCATTTCTTCACTAAAACATATCAACTCTGGTAATTTACGAACATCATCAAGCGAGGCGGGTTTGGCCGCATGAATCAAGCGTTTACTTTCTTCAGTTAAATCAACAACAAAGCTGTTAACAGTCCGTCGTATTGCCTCGCTCGCACGGCGCTGCTCTTCAATATTTGGATATTCGCTGGCCACTGCCCGCAAGTGCTCCCCGAAAACTGGTAAGTCACTCATATGTGCCAAGTCCAACAAGCCAGACCGCAGTCCGTCGTCAATATCGTGATTGTTGTAAGCGAGTCCATCGGCGACATTTGCCAACTGGGCCTCCAAAGAGGGTCGGCGATTTTCGATAAACCGTTTGCCAACCTCGGCTAACTCTCGTGCATTTTTTAATGAACAATGCTTTAAGATCCCCTCGCGCGTCTCAAAGCAAAGATTCAGACCGTCAAACTGAGCATATCTCAGTTCAAGATGATCTATTACACGTAAAGATTGAAGATTATGCTCAAAGCCACCAAATGCCTCCATGCTTTCATTTAGGGCGTCCTGGCCGCTGTGGCCAAAAGGGGTGTGCCCTAGGTCGTGGGCTAACGCGATCGCTTCGACCAAGTCTACATTCAAGCCAAGACTAAACGCCACTGATCGCGCGATCTGCGCCACTTCTAAGCTATGCGTTAACCGGGTTCTGAAATGGTCACCTTCATGGTTCACAAAAACCTGGGTTTTATACTCAAGCCTTCGGAATGCGGTTGAATGAATGATCCGATCTCGATCACGCTGAAATTCAGTACGGCCAATCGCTTTCTTTTCCTTATGCTTACGGCCCCAGGTTAAATCCGCCGGGACTGCATACTCCGCGAGAAAATCACTCGACATCGCTATTGTTTCACTCCGTTAAGCACCTCAATCAATAATTCTTTGGAAAAATCGACGCTAACATAAGCCTCCCCGAGATTTTTTAACAAGACTAGTCGCAATTTTCCATCCAAAACTTTCTTGTCATATCCCATCAACTCTAAATATCGATTGCAACCAAAATTCGGCGCATCAATAGGTAAACCGACTTCAATTAATAGTTGCTGCAATCGATCCCAGTCCGATTGCTTCAGATCTCCCGTTAGCAAGGATAATCTTGCAGCAAGCAGCATACCAGCCGCAACGGCCTCGCCATGCAACCATTTGCCGTAGCCAAGGCCGGCCTCAACAGCGTGTCCAAAAGTATGTCCGAAATTCAATAATGCTCTTAAGCCCGACTCAGTCTCGTCATTCTCAACAATCTTTGCCTTACTCAAGCAGCACTGCTCAACCGCGTAACCTAGCGCATCATTGTCACGATTTAGAAGTGCTTGCATATTCTGTTCAAGCCAAACAAAAAAAGCGTAATCCATGATCGCGCCATACTTCACAACCTCGGCTAAACCTGCCTTAAATTCACGATCTGGGAGACTACGTAACATCTCTAAACTGATAAACACAGCCTGTGGCTGATAAAAAGCTCCAATCATATTTTTTCCAGCGGGATGGTTAATCGCTGTCTTACCTCCCACCGACGAATCCACCTGAGCAAGCAAAGTCGTGGGTATTTGAATGAACGGTATTCCACGCTGATAAGTTGACGCCGCAAACCCAGCAACGTCTCCAACCACGCCTCCACCGAGCGCTACGATAGTTGTTGATCGATCAACCCGTTTGGCTATTAACTGATCATATATAGAAGTTAATGTATCTTGCGTCTTAAATTGCTCTCCGTCGGGGATGATGATGTTCTCAACATTCCTTCCCGAACTCAAAAAACGCTCAGCGATAGCAGAGAGATACATTGGGCCAACCACATCATTCGTTACAAAAACAAAACGTCGGCCTCGCAACCCAATGTTATCTAATATGTCCTTGGTTCGAAAAAGGTCCGACCCAATAATAATTGGATAAGACCTCTCTGCAAGCCCCACAATGATTTGTCTGTTATTCATCGGCTAAACTATTGCACCCGCGCTTCAGCAAGTTCACTCTCTAACCTACCCAAAAAAACCTGTAAATTTGGATCTCCGGTTTCTATTACCAAATCAGCTAATGCAGTGTAAATGGGATCCCTGACCCGAAACAGATCCTCTAATTTCGCTAAAGGATCTTCTGTATCTAATAGTGGTCTATTTTTGTCTGCCTGAGTGCGTTTCCACAAATCTTTTACTTGGGCCTTAAGGTACACAACGAATCCAGTAGCACCCAAAGATCTTCGATTTTCTTCTAAAAGAACCGCACCTCCGCCCGTTGCGAGTACGATATCGTCAAGCTTAGTTAGATCGGCAATCGCAGTCTGCTCCCGAGCACGAAAACCAGTCTCGCCTTCATGATGAAAAATAGTAGGGATCGACACGCCTGTTCGCTCTTCAATAACTTGATCCGAGTCAAAGAAGCTCTTCCTAGCACGTTTAGCGAGCAGTCGTCCCACAGACGTCTTTCCCGCTCCCATCATCCCTACAAGATAAATATTACCTTTAAAAGAGGATAAATTGCTTGGATTTTCACTTCTACGCTCGTTTATGTTTTCCATAAGGAAATTTTACCTATTAGTCTTAATCCTGTCCGCGTTCATACAAGCTTTTCTAAAAAATAAAAATTTGCCTCGCCACGCTATAAACAATCTGTTGATGTTTCATGCGTACTATAATCATGACCATATGTACTAAATTTAACTGATCATGCTTTAAATGCGCATAAAAAGCCTTTTTTCTAAATTTTTATTACTTTGTATAAGCCTCGGCATTGTTGGCATACTCGCTGGGACTTTCGCTTTTGTCACGGCATACCCGCAATTACCACCTGTCAACGCTTTAACCGATTACAAACCCAAGTTACCACTGCGTATATATAGTCGCGAAGGCACGCTCATAGGGGAGTTCGGAAGAGAGCATCGAGAGTTCATCGACATTGATACGGTACCTAATTCACTAAAAAACGCCATCGTAGCCGCTGAAGATGAACACTTTTGGGAGCATCATGGTATCGATTTTATCGGCATCGGTAGGGCGGCTATCGCCAATGTTTCAGCAAGAGGTGTCAGGCAAGGGGCAAGTACCATAACGATGCAAGTCGCACGTAACTTTTTCCTCTCATCAGAAAAGACATTCACACGTAAATTTAACGAAGCTCTACTCGCCATCAAAATTGAACGCAACCTCACGAAAAACCAAATTCTCGAGCTCTATATCAACCAAATTTACTTGGGACAACGCTCTTACGGCTTTGCTGCGGCGTCCAAAATTTATTTTGGCAAGCCCCTCACGCAAGCCTCACTAGCTGAAATATCGATGTTAGCCGGATTACCTAAAGCACCCTCAAGATACAATCCTGTTGTAAATCTTAAGAGAGCCAAACAAAGGCAAGGCTATGTTTTAAAGCGGATGTACAACCTCGGACTCATTTCAAATGACGAACTCGAGCAAGCAAAAAACGTGATACTTAAACTGTCCTCCGCGCGAAACAATCCAAGTCGGCACGCTGAGTTCTTTGTAGAAATGGTTCGACAGGCGTTAACCGAGAGGTATGGCGATGAGGCCTATACCAAAGGCCTAAATGTTCACACTACCTTGTCAGTCACGCATCAGGAAGCAGGGTTTCTAGCCCTTAAAAATGGACTGGAATCGCATGATGAAAGACAAGGCTATCGTGGACCTCTAGGCACCATTGATCTCCCTTCGAAAATTGATGACGAGTGGCTAGAGGACTCTTTACAAGACTTAAATTCATACGAAGACTTGAGCCCAGCAGTCGTCTTAACTGTAGGATCAGAGGCTATAGAGACATATGTAAAAGGTACCGGGCCCGTAATCCTTGCGAATAAACAGACTGTTTATGGCGCTACAAACCTAATCAGTGGGTCCGAGCTGGTTGCGCCGCTGAAAAGTGGTGCGCTGATTTATGTTCGAAAAACGCTCAAGGGGGGGTGGGCCTTAAGCCAGCTGCCCGTCGCCGAGGGGGCGGTTATCTCCATTGATGCAGATACTGGCGCTATCAACACCTTGGTTGGTGGATATAATTTTTATCGCAATAAGTTTAATCACGTAACGCAAGCGAAGAGACAGCCTGGATCCAGTTTTAAACCATTTATTTACTCCGCGGCGTTAGAGCGTGGCTTTACTCCAGGAACCATTATCGACGACGCACCCTTCGAGATACATGAGAGTCAAACGGGTTTCGAAGTATGGGATCCACAAAATTATGATGAGGAATTCGCAGGACCTATCAGTCTTCGATATGCATTAGCTAAATCAAAAAACTTGGTTGCCATTCGGATACTTCAAGCAATAACACCAGATTACGCCAGAAACTATTTAACTCGATTCGGATTTAACCCTAAACACCACCCCCCCTACTTAACTATGGCGCTTGGCGCCGGCTCAACTACCCCACTTGAAATGGCTCGAGGTTATGCTGTGTTTGCAAATGGCGGCTACCTAGTGGAGCCGTATTTTATTTCTCGTATTGAGGATATTGAGGGTAATCTAATATTCAAAACAAAATCACAAGGGAAAAGAACAACAGCAGACCAGGTACTTGATACTAGGAATGTATTCACCATGAGTTCTTTGCTTCGAAATGTAATCCAAACTGGCACCGGGATTCGTGCTAAATCGTTAAGACGAAAAGATCTAGCGGGAAAGACTGGTACAACGAACGACAACATTGATGCTTGGTTCGCCGGCTTCCAGAGACGCATTGTGGCCATCACTTGGGTAGGTAAGGATCAACCCGGGCCGCTAGGTGACAAAGAAACTGGATCAAAGGCAGCTCTACCGATCTGGATCGATTATATGAAAACAGCGCTCAAGGGAATTCCAGAAGAAAAACCTCTAGCCCGCCCAGAGGGAATACGTTCGATATTAATTGATCCAGAAACTGGTTTACCAAATGAAGACGGAGTTATCGAATATTTTTATGAGGAAAATGCCCCACGTACTGATTCGGGAGCTCTGTTTTAAGTCGTGGCTATTAACGCTACTAAAGTTTAGTTTTAATTGATTTTGCTGCGTCTAATGCAAAATAAGTCAGAACTCCATTAGCCCCAGCTCGCTTGAACGAAAGCAACGTCTCCAATACACAGCTTTCCTCATTGAGCCAACCATTAGCAAACGCAGCCTTTAACATGGCATATTCACCACTCACTTGATACGCAAAAGTTGGAACTCCGAATTCTTGCTTGACCCGGGTAATTACGTCTAAGTAAGGCATGCCAGGCTTGACCATTACCATGTCTGCACCCTCCTGAATATCGAGGCCGACTTCCCATAGGGCCTCATCAGAATTCGCTGGGTCTACCTGGTAAGTCTCTTTGTTACTAACCCCTAAATTTGCAGCTGAACCAACAGCATCTCGAAATGGGCCATAAAAGCTTGATGCAAATTTAGCAGCATAAGCGAGCACTCGGACCCGTTCATATCCGTTTTTGTCGAGCGCCTCACGAATCGCACCTATTCGTCCATCCATCATGTCGGAAGGGG
>QXZO01000123.1 GCA_009886305.1 Betaproteobacteria bacterium | reverse complement strand
AAGACAAGGGCAAATTAGTCATTCAGGGGATTGCTGGAATCTGGCTTATAGTCGCTTTAGGTCTGCATTTAGCCGAAGTAGGCGTCATAGGGCTGTCTGTAATTATTTTTATTACCGCTTTTAATGGGGTCATAAAAGAGCACGATATCGGATATGCCTTCACCGAAGCCTTACCGTTCACGGCATTGTTAGTAGTCTTTTTTGCTATTGTCGCTGTGATTCAAGATCAAAATCTCTTTTCCGGAATCATTCACTATGGACTTGCTCTAGATGGCGTGGAACAAATCGGATTATTCTATGTTGCCAATGGATTACTCTCAGCAATTAGTGATAACGTTTTCGTAGCAACCGTTTATATTAATGAGTTAGTCAAGGCATTAACGGAGGGCATAATTACCAGAGACCAATTTGACCTCTTAGCCGTTGCGGTCAACACTGGCACAAACATTCCAAGTGTTGCAACACCAAATGGTCAGGCTGCATTCTTGTTCCTGCTCACCTCCGCTATCGCACCATTAATCCAATTGTCTTACGGGAGAATGGTATTAATGGCGCTTCCTTACACGATCACAATGGCGATTACCGGTTTCATTGCCGTCACTCTTTGGCTGCCACCCATGACGACCTCCTTATATGAAAGCGGCCTCATAAACCACCAAAACGCAACAGAAATTGGTGGACATAGCGAGAGTAGTCCCAAAGATCATCATTAGTTTATATTGAGAGAAATCCATAATTCTCTGCTCTGAGAATTATGGATTTTGTAGAAAAATATCTACAACACGACAAGATCAAAAACGGACTCTAACGGGAGCTTCTGCTTCTCCGTCTTCTATACCATTCGATATTCACAATGACTCGCCAGATACCTAATACGAACATGTAGGACGATATCGCCCCAAAAGTCGCGAGGAAGAGCAGTCCCACGGCCACATTTTTCCCAACCAACATGAATTTATCGAGCCAACCCACGACCATATCTCCAGCCTGGTAGGCTGCATCGGTTATGAGATTAGGAGTATCTGGTTCCAGTAAATCGAAAATAAAAGATCCAATTTCATTCGCCAACAAATAGATCGGTGCGAACGTAAGCGGATTCGTAATCATTGTTGAGACGACCGCTGCTACTAAATGGCCACGAAACCAGACAGCAAAAAGAGCGGCGAACGGTATCTGGAGCAAAGGAACTAGAAAACCAAAAAATACACCTATAGCAACACCTGTAGCAACGCCTTTTCGATTGAGTTGCCACAATCTAGGGTGATATAGAGCAGGGCCTATCCATCCTACCCACTTGTTGTTTCGAACCGTCTCTGCTGAAGGTAAAAAACGCTTAAGCTTAGACCGCCACCCACCACTAAATTTTCTCTTTTTCATTCGCCTGATTCAATTACGCACTTTATCGAAAGGCACTCATTGATCTACGATGATCACGTGAACACGAAATGGACCATGAGCACCATAAACAAGAGTCATTTCAATATCGGCAGTCCTTGAAGGACCAGAGATGAAAGCAACCTGTCTAGGTAGAGAACCAACCTCGCTTCGTATTAATTGCCAGGCCTCCTCCATCGTTTTTACTATTCTATCTCGTCGAACTACTGCAATGTGGGTTTCAGGCAGAAGGCTAGTAGTAGCATGATGATCTGGTCCCGATAGTAAAACTAATGTGCCAGTTTCTGCGACAGCACAATAACTACCAGTAAGACCAACCTTATCATCACCGATAGCACCCCGACTCTCAACTTGAACATTACCGTCAGACCAGGTTAAATTTTCAAATTCTGGCCAACACACTAATGACATTGGAAGGCCATTCTCAGTAAGATACTGATTCACCGCCTTCGGCACATCATTCAACTGATCAACCTCATCAAGAGTAGAAGCCGCATCTATACAACGCTGCTTGAATTTTTGGATGGTATCCCAGCTTAAATCAGGCATTGGACTCCCAGGATGAGAGGCTAAGCGATCCGTTACTGATCCTCCAATAACATCCGACACCTCGCCAACTTTATTTGCAGATCGTATACGGGCTAAAATATTTTCTCTTGCAGACATATGCGTATTTATCGTTTATTTATTTTCTTGTTATTTAAATAGATATCTCTAAATGTTCGCCCGCGGGGAGTCGGTAGATCTCGATGTTTTGTCCAATTTTGGCCAGCAAATATCATCCTTTTTAACTGGCCTGAACTACCTCCTAATATTTTTCCAGCGCGCGCCATTACACGGGTAACTATCGAATAGAGCTTAGGGCGAACCGCTACATAAGCCCAAAGCTTTAAAGACCATTTTTCTGTCTTAGACTTAAGATTCTTTTCATATTGTTTCTCCCTCAGCTTCCTCATCAAATCCGGCAAAGGTATTTTAACTGGACATACCACACCACATTGATTACACAAGGTGGCCGCATTCGGCAAATCAATTGCATTCTCGATACCATTATATGCTGGCGTTAGCACCGATCCGATAGGACCTGGATATACCCAGCCGTAGGCATGTCCGCCGACGTTTTGGTAAACAGGACAGTGGTTCATGCATGCTCCACATCGAATACACCGCAACGCGTCTCGAAGTTCCGACCCAAGAACTCGCGTGCGACCTACATCCAAAATAATTACATGGAACGCCCCCGGACCATCAAGATCCTTGTCTCGTTT
>QXZO01000122.1 GCA_009886305.1 Betaproteobacteria bacterium | reverse complement strand
ACCAAGTTGAATTTTCCCTGACAATATTTGTTATTTTTCAGATAGTTTTGATTGTGTTTTTGTATCTTTGTCTGAAGATAATGTCTTTTGTGCTGGGTACCAAAAGAAGATTATTGGGTTATTTAAAGACTCGTCAGGAGAAAAAAGAAGTGTCAAGACTGAGGAGAGCTATAAATAAACTCGTAACTTCAGAAACCTCATCCTTATATAAAGAAGTGAATAAATATATTCGAGAAAATGTTGAGGCTTCTAAGGAAATGCGTCTAGTGGCTGCTAAAGCTGCGCATATCGAGGGGCATTACTCGGATAGAGACGCACACATCGCACAACTTGAATTAAATGATGGAGATGATATTTATCTTGCCAAAGCGTTGATGCTTCTCGACGAGGGTAGACACTATGACGCGTTAGCCGCACTCCAAAAGATACAAAAAAGAAGCGTGAGTTCTGTGCGTGTTGAGCTCGAAGCCTTACGCCTTGGTCGTAATTGGAAGCAAGTTTTACTATTGATTAAAGATGTTAGGAGGCTTGATGCGATGAATACGGACGATTGTCATCGTGTTGAGCTTGAGGCAACGTTAGGGCGGTTAGCTGATCGGGACATTTCGCTAATTGATGCTAGGCAATTTCTCAAAGAAGCTACCAAAAGAATTCGTGGTGAGCCGAGTTTTGTGTTGTCGATGTCAAAAACGTTCTATTTGCTAGGAGAGACTGTATCCGCACAGGATATTGTCGAGGGTTATTTGAATGTGTCCTGGGATGATGCGCTTGTAAAGCAGTACGTCCAAGTTTCAGATAGTCAAAACTTATCCACTCTTGAAAAAATGGAGGATTGGCTAGTCAACCAGCCAGGTAACCCCAAGTTACTTATGGCGCTAGGCGTTATGTGTCGTGAGAGAGAGCTTTGGGGAAAGTCCGAGAGTTATTTTCGTGCAAGTGATTCGCTCGATGCCTCTGCTGAAGTGGCATACGAGCTATCTAAACTATATAAAATAATGGGTCGATTAGAGGAATCTAAAGAGCAGTTAGAGCTATTTGCTATCCGACAAGTTGTGAATTTTTAGCGAGAAATGAGTGGTATATGAACAAGTATGTAAAAACGACTGAACTGTCGCGGAAAGAACACGCGCTCCGGAAGGACGTTAGGCTTCTCGGTGGAATTTTAGGTGACACAATTCGTGATCAAGAGGGACAAACTCTATTTGATCTAGTGGAAAAAACGAGACGGCTATCTGTTTCGTTACAACGTAAGGGAACCGAAACGGCAAAAAGAAAGCTATTCGGCAAACTGAGATCGTTAGACAGTTATGAAACAAGCGTTGTAATTCGGTCGTACTGTTACTTTTCGCTTCTTTCTAATATTGCTGAAGATCAGCACCATGTTCGCCGCAGACGTGCTTACGAAGCAGCTCGTTCAGGGCCGCAGGCTGGGTCATTGGATGCCGTAATGAACATACCTGAAGTTCAAGCGATGACGTCTAGCCATTTTGAGGACTTTTTTTCTCAGAGTTTAATTGTGCCAGTCCTCACCGCGCATCCTACTGAGGTGCAACGCAAAAGTATCCTAGATCTACAGAATCAAATCGCAGATTTATTAAATAGACGAGATCGAGAGAATCTAACTCCTATCGAGCTGCAGCGCAATGAAGAGCTGCTTCGAAGGTCAATACTTACCTTGTGGCAAACGCGTATATTGCGAGCGTTAAAATTGAGCGTACAAGATGAAATAGATAACGGTATTTCATTTTATGAATCCACTTTTTTAAATGAGTTACCTCGGCTCTACGGTGATATTGAGGATCGTATTTATTCGGCCTCGCAGCAGAGTACGTCTGCTCCTCGTTTAGTAAGTTTTTTTAAGATGGGTAGCTGGATCGGTGGAGATCGAGACGGGAACCCTTTTGTTACAGACGAAGTGATGACTTATGCGGTTGAAAAACAAAGTCAAAGGCTGTATCAGTTTTACCAAGAAGAGCTAGAGGCTCTAACCGGGGAGCTGTCCCAGTCGGATTGGCGTGTTCAAGTTACTGATCAGTTGATAGCCTTGGCGGACCAGTCAACAGATAGCTCAGACCACAGGAAAGATGAGCATTATCGGCGTGCAATTATGGCAATTCGTACTCAATTGGCTAAGGCCTTTTCCGATGAGCGGGGCCTGTCTTTGTATGCAGCTCAAAATCGAACGGCTGGCTATACAAGTCCAACAGAGTTTTCGGCAGACCTTAAGATTGTCAGCGATTCTCTGTATCAGAATAGAAGTGCATTAGTAGCAAGAGGGAGAATTCGTGCGTTAATTCGAGCTGCTGATGTATTCGGGTTCCATATGGCCTCTCTGGATATGAGGCAACATTCAGGGGTGCATGAGCGGGTAATTTCTGACCTCTTCACTCGAGGTATGAACAAGCAAGGTTACGAGGATCTTGCTGAGCAGCAGAAAAGAGATTGGTTGTTAAGTGAGCTGAGCGTTTCGAGGCCTCTGAGGTCAACTTTTCTTGAGTATGGTGAGGTGACCCGTAAAGAACTTAAGATTTTAGATGCGGCCAATAAGCTACAGCGGAGTTACGGTGCAGCATCGATCGCAAATTATGTAATATCGCAAACGAACGATGTGAGTGATATTTTTGAGGTTGCGCTTCTCCTGAAGGAGTCTGGCGGTTTAATTGCTGGAGAAAATCCAACTTCATCGATGAATATTGTGCCGTTATTCGAAACAATTACGGACTTAAGAAATTCTTCAGGGGTAATGCATTCTCTATTCTCCAATTCTTTTTATAGAAAACTGCTGAGTAATCGAGATGATGTTCAGGAAGTGATGCTCGGTTATTCGGATAGCAATAAGGACGGTGGTTTTTTAACGGCTAATTGGGAGATATACCAAGCGGAGAAACAGCTTGTCAGAGTGTTTGAAAATCATGGCGTAAAACTCAGAATATTTCACGGTAGAGGTGGCACAGTGGGACGTGGTGGTGGCCCTAGTTATGAGGCTATTCTCGCTCAACCGGCTGGAAGTGTAGCCGGTCAGATCAGAATTACCGAGCAGGGCGAGGTGATTGCGAGTAAATATTCTGATCCAGAAATTGGTCGACGTAATCTCGAAACACTTGTCGCAGCAACGCTTCAAGCGACGGTCGTCACAGAGGGGGCTGATCGTTCAGAGCCGCTTT
>QXZO01000121.1 GCA_009886305.1 Betaproteobacteria bacterium | reverse complement strand
CGAAAACGATCATAACGTCGACCATCTTTATCATTGATAAGACCGACATCTAATAGAGATTGCGATTCATCGTAATCATTGAACTCTCGGTTCAACCCTTGCCAGTCGTCTGAAGCGTAACCGACTAAAAATTTAGCCGCCACGCTTCCATCTATGCCTCTCCCCTTGAGGTATTCAATAGCATTAGGAGCATCTTTAAGTTGGCGCTTGTAATGACTAGCCGCTCGACTGTTAATTAAAAAATAGTCCTTAGAGTTCTTCTGTTGCTCAGCTCTATCGTTACGTTGATCTCGGGGCACCTCGATACCGACGCGTGAGGCAAGGTTTTCAATTGCATCAATGAATCCTAAGCCTTGATATTCCATGAGAAAAGATATGGCGGAGCCATGCGCACCACATCCAAAACAATGATAAAACTGCTTTTGCTGACTCACTGTAAACGAGGGCGTTTTTTCTTCGTGGAAGGGACAACACGCAGATAGATTCGCTCCGCTTCGCTTGAGAGGAACAAATTTTTCTATAACGTCAACAATGTCAACGCGATTTAGAAGCTCATCAATAAAAGTTTGCGGGATCATTAGCCACAAATTATCACGTAAATATCGATTTTAAATGCACTCTGCGTTGCGCCATAGGATGTAACACTAAAAAAAGATATCATTCCGAAAATTCAGTTTTTTATCTATTAAGCTACAAAAGCGCTTCTTTAACAATCCCTGAAATTGAGGAGAAGTCTGCCTTACCTGATAATTCGCTCTTTAATAGAGCCATGACTTTACCCATGTCCCTCGGTCCCTGGGCATTCGTTTCGCTAATTGCCCGTGTGACAGCCTCCCTAATTTCGGTCTCATTCAGCTGCTTAGGCATATAAGCGATTAAAATATAAAGCTCTGCTTGCTCCTTGTCGGCAAGTTCCTTCCTATCCGCGTCCATAAATATGCGTATGGACTCCCTGCGCTGCTTGATCATTTTTTCTATTATTTTAAGTACGTCTCTTTCACTCAAATCAAGCCGGGTATCGATTTCTTGCTGTTTCAAAGCGGCCAGGAGTAACCGCAAAGTAGATAGTTGGACTTCGCTTCGAGCTTTCATCGCGCTGCGCATATCCTGCTCAATTTGCGATTTTAAACTCATTCGACTCTCTCCTTAAATTCGATCACTGACCGTAAGCTTATTCAAACAGGAACAGATAATCAAACGCTAGTAATAAATAAAAAACGGTGTTCGCTAAGCGATACACCGTTTCTAGAAAATGTCACTAATTCAAAAAAAATCAGTACATTTTTGCAGGCAACATTTGGCTACGAATTCTTTTATGGTGCCGCTTAACAGCCGCCGCGTGCTTGCGCTTTCGCTCGGATGTAGGCTTCTCATAAAATTCTCTCGCCCTCAGCTCGGTCAATAATCCGGTCTTCTCGACGGTTCTTTTAAACCGCCTCATCGCCACTTCAAAGGGCTCGTTCTCTTTAAGTCGTACAATTGGCATAAATAATTTTTAAGTATGTATAGTTACGCGACGTTTCACGCGAAAGGGCGAGAGTTTAACAAATTTTCCCCACTATATGCAAATAACAAAGAATTAGGGCACATCCATTGTCAGCAAAATCAAAACTAGTTTTGGGAATTGAGACCTCCTGTGATGAGACCGGTGTCGCATTATATGACACCATTGAAGGCTTAAAGGGCCACAAGTTGTATTCGCAGATTAAATTGCATGCTCAGTATGGCGGTGTTGTCCCCGAGTTGGCCTCAAGAGACCACGTTAAGAAGTTACTTCCATTGGTGAGGGGACTATTAAGTGAGACTCATACGGATATAAAATCAATAGATTCAATAGCATACACTAAGGGTCCAGGTCTTTCAGGAGCTTTGCTAGTGGGTACAACAGTAGCTAATGCTTTGGGTTACTCACTGAAAAAACCAGTGGTCGGCGTCCACCACCTCGAGGCTCATTTACTGTCCCCGCTACTGAGCAATCCAAGTCTAGACTTTCCATTTATTGCCCTTTTGGTGTCGGGAGGACACACCCAACTCATCCAAGTCAAAGATATCGGACAATATCGACTTCTGGGAGATACACGAGATGATGCAGCCGGTGAAGCTTTTGATAAAACCGCTAAACTTTTAGGCTTGCCCTACCCGGGCGGCGCACTGCTGTCAGAACTCGCTCAAGGTGGTGAAGCCTCAAAATACCCATTACCCAAACCCATGATAAAGAGCGGCGATTTAAACTTCAGTTTCAGCGGCCTAAAAACTGCGGTCGCACATTTAGTTCAAAAATTAGATGTTAAAAAAGTAATGGCTTCCAAAGCGTTGAAAGCAGATATCGCAGCAAGCTTCCAAGATTCTGTCACTGAGGTACTTACAGAAAAATGCCTTAGCGCCCTTCATTTAGAGGGTGCTAAGGCACTGGTGATCGCTGGGGGCGTAGGAGCCAACACTGAGTTACGTCGGAAAATAAACGAACGAACAAGCAAAATAGGCGTCGCGGCATATTACCCACCATTCGAGTTCTGTACGGATAACGGAGCGATGGTTGCGTTGGTCGGCGCACTCAAAAATAGCGAAGCCGTTTACGGTGCAAATCCATTTGATATTAAACCAAGGTGGCCACTTAGTACTTAACCAAAAAAGCTCTCAAAGTTCATAACTCAAAAAATTTTAACTATTTGATGTTTTTTTCTTTCCAATTTTTGACTCAGTACCGTTAAGCAAATTAGCAATATTCGCTTTGTGTCTCAGTAACAAAATAACACTCACAGCCAACACCAAGTAGGTCAGGTTCAATTGTTGTGTAAACCAAAATACAGCAAACGGCGCTGCTAAAGACGCGACAATCGCTGCTATAGAAGAATATCGGAACACAAGCGAGACCACCAACCAGATCGAGAGGATGGAAAAACCAACCAGCACATTTACGGCCAATAATCCGCCGGCAGCAGTCGCCACGCCTTTTCCCCCTTTAAACCTATGGAAAACTGGAAACACATGCCCCAAAAATACGCCAATTAGCGCTAATCCTGTCACAACCGGTTCATATCCTAACAAAACTGTGCTTGGGATAAGACATAAAGGTAAAAACTCAACGGCTAAAAAGCCTTTCGCCATATCCCCTAACAAAGTACAAAGAGCTGCCAGTTTGTTTCCCGTTCTGAGAACATTTGTTGCGCCCGGGTTCTCGGAGCCATAACTGTAGGGACTGGGTAATGACATCCCTTTGCTCACAACTACCGCAAAAGAAACCGACCCTGCCAAGTAACTCGCAAAAACCAAACCAGCCAAATACATTTCAATTGCCACCGTTTTAGCCCCTAGGATGATGTTGTTGGTGTAAATTTTTGAGTCTTTCACGCGCAACATGGGTATAAATTTGTGTCGTCGACACATCCGAATGACCCAATAGGAGTTGTACAGAACGCAAGTCAGCTCCATGATTTAACAAGTGCGTTGCGAAGGCATGCCTCAACGTATGGGGTGACACTTGTTTTTTGATGCCAGAAATAAGAACATATTTTTGGATCAAATTCCAAAAAGCTTGGCGCGACATGGAGGATCCACGGTTCGTGACAAACACAGCATCAGACAGTCGCCCGGATAATAGACTGGGACGTCCGTCTTCTAAATAACGCACTATCCAGTCAACGGCCTCTTCACCT
>QXZO01000120.1 GCA_009886305.1 Betaproteobacteria bacterium | reverse complement strand
AATTTCATCAGTTCCGCCATAGATGCGTTGAACACGGGCGTCAGAAAACATGCGGCCAACAAGATATTCATCCATAAATCCATAGCCACCATGAAGTTGTACACAATTATCAATCAGCAAGTTTTGTTGTTGAGCCATCCATAATTTTGCTGCTGATGCAGTCTCTGTATCTAAATGTCCAGACAGTATTTTTTGAATACAGTCATCAATGAATGCCCGAGCTACTTTAAGTGTCGTCACCATTTCAGCGAGAACGAAGCGCGTGTTTTGTTTTTCAATTAGTGGTTTACCGAAAACTAACCGATTTCTTACGTACTCAACAGTTGTTTGATAGGCGCCTTCCATTGCTCCTAACGCCATATCCGCGATTAATAAACGTTCGTAGGGTAGGTCAGCCATAAGTTGATATAGCCCTTGACCGGAGTTGCCGCCTAGAAGGTCTTCATCGTTCAAAATGATATTATCGAAAAATAGTTCCGATGTATCTTGCGCCTTGAGTCCGATTTTTTTTAATCTAGTGCCAACTGAGAATCCTTGATGCCTATGGGGTTCTACAATAAATACAGAAAACCTTCCGTTATCTTCGGGTGTATCGATTCTTGCAAATACGAGAATTAGCTCAGCCAAATAACCATTTGTAATAAATGTTTTTGATCCGTTTAGGATGTATTTATCGCCGGACAGGGTGGCTTTAGTACGAATGCCTTTCAGGTCAGAACCAGCGTCCGGCTCACTCATTGCAATTGCGCCAACCATTTCACCTCTAGCTAATTGAGGAAGATAGAGTCGCTTCTGTTTCTCTGTCCCGTGATTGAGAAAATAATGTGCCACGATACTGTGAACGCTTGGGCTCATTCCTGTTAGCCCGCGATGTCCCATCGATTCATGAAGAATAGCCTCGTGCCTGAAGTCACCGCCACCACCGCCATACTCGACCGGAATATCCGTACATAAAATACCGATTTTTCCAGCCTTTCGCCAAATTTCATGCCCCACATGTCCACGCTCCCTCGATGCTTCATCGTGAGGTATCATTTCTGTATCTAAAAAACGTTCAACAGTTTTTTGGTAACTCGCTAATTCCTCATCAAGCCAAACTGGATGAAATTGATATGTCATGTCATTTCCTATGGTTTAAATCTGGCAGTTTTCGAAAATGGTGACATTGGCCATTCCTCCGCCCTCACACATGGTTTGCAGTCCTAGCTTTTTATCTCGAGCTCTAAGGCTGTGGATGAGCGTAGTGGCAAGTTTGGTCCCGGAACTACCAAGCGGGTGGCCGAGCGCAATCGCACCACCATTGACATTGACCTTGCTATGCTCAGCTTCGATTGCTTTTAGCCATGCTAACGGTACAGAAGCGAATGCTTCATTTACTTCGAATAAGTCGATTCTGTCGATGGGAACATCAGCTTTTTTCACTGCTTGTTGGGTCGCGGGGATTGGTGCTTCTAGCATGATAATTGGATCGTGTCCGATTACTGACATATGACTGATTCGTACTAATGGTTCAACCCCTAGCGTTTTTAGTCCCTTTTCATTACAGACGATCACCCCACTCGCACCGTCGCAGATTTGACTTGCCGTACCGGCACTTAGGAGTCCTCCTTCTACAATTGGTTTTATCTCTGAAATACCCTTGAGGTTGGCATCGAAACGTATACCTTCGTCGATGTCATGCATTTCTCCCGTAGTGTTGCCTTCGGCATCCCTAATCGCAATCGGAACGATTTCTTTCTTAAATACATGGTCCTCAACTGCATCTGTTGCTCTTCTATGACTTTCCAGTGCATAGGCATCGAGTTGATCTTTTGAAATGCCGTATTTACTAGCCATCATTTCTGCGCCACTAAACTGACTAAACTCAATGTTTGGGTAGCGTGACTGAAGCCCTGGACTCATGTAATGCCCTAAGCCATTTTTTTGGGGAAGCGACACGGTTGAGAACATGGGGGTTCGTGTCATGCTTTCGACGCCTCCCGCGATAACGACATCCATGGTTCCAGACATTACAGCTTGTGCGGCGAAGTGAAGTGCTTGTTGAGATGAGCCACATTGCCTATCAACGCTGGTGGCGGGAACGGATTCCGGGAGCTTAGAAGCTAAAACGATATTGCGTGCGACATTCATAGCTTGCTCGCCGATTTGACTAACACTACCGAAAATCACATCTTCAATTGCATCTGGTGGACAGTCAATTTCATTAAGTAGCGCATCAATAACTTGAGCTCCTAAATCAACGGGATGCCAACTGGACAGATTACCCCCTCTTCTTCCTCCGGCTGTTCTCAAAGCGGCGACAACGTATGCATTATTCATTATGTACCTCGTATTTTGTTGTGCTACTTTAAATTATGTTCTTACCTATTAAGCGAGCTTGCAATATTTGTTAAATCATCCCCCTTCGGGACGTCATAGATTGTGTAACGGCCAGACTGGTAATGAATAGTAGAGAACCAACGGCCTGGTGGGCGACTCCGAGAACTGTGGGTACGTGAAGCATCAGTGTAAATACCCCGAGAGTTATTTGCGCTAAGGCTAGCACTAATAAGAGTGACGATAAGGTTTTTGTGCGTGTCGACACATCCCTACGACGCAATCTAAACCAGAATATTGGTATCAACACAGCAAGGATGTATGCGATGATCCGGTGGTCGAATTGCACGGTGATCATATTTTCAAAAAAATTGCTCCACCAAGGAGTCAGTGCGAATAAATTTGGTGGTATAAAATTATCCCCCATCAACGGAAAGGTGTTGTAGATTAACCCGGCTCTTAGTCCAGCTACGAAGCCTCCAGATAACACCATGAGAAAGATGAGCGCATTCAGGCTGATGGAAAAGTTATGCATGCTCTTAACAGGAGGACTAAGGTTGGTTTTCGAGGGATATAGGACAGATAACGCCGTCCACGTAATTGCCCCAAAAATAAGGAAAGCAATACCAAGATGTGCGGTTAAACGGTATTGACTTACATTAGGGTCATCGACAAGCCCACTAGCGACCATGTACCAGCCCATAGCCCCCTGAAGTCCTCCAAGTGCGAAAATTCCTATCAACCGAATTGTTAAATCAGCGTTTAGACGTCGTCGCATCAAGAAATATAAAAAAGGCACGAAAAACACAAGGCCGATCATTCGTCCGAGAAGTCGGTGAAAATATTCCCACCAGAAAATAACTTTAAATTCTTCAAGTGACATACCAAAGTTCACCAACTCGTATTCCGGGCTTCCTTTGTACTCATCGAAAACCTGGTTCCAGTCAGTGTCAGTAATTGGTGGGATCGTACCGACGATAGGTTCCCACTCTACAATGGACAGGCCCGAATGAGTGAGACGTGTAGCTCCCCCTACAATAATCATACAAAACACCAAAAAGCCGCATATGGCCAACCATGTGACAACTTGTTTTCGATAGATAATTTGAAGATTTTCCATGTTATTTAACTAAGTTAAATTTAACGTTAACTAGAAATTGACTTGATCCTTACCTTTTAGTTGCAGCATATCCCTAGCTTCTTGGGGTGTCGCAGTTTCAAGTCCTAATTCTTCCATAATATTTTTGATTTTAATTACTTGTTCAGCGTTCGATTTTGCAAGAGTCCCCTTGCCCCCCCACAAGCTATCCTCGAGGCCTACCCGAACATTTCCACCCATCACTGCGGATTGAGCAGCAACGTACATCTGATTGCTTCCAGCTCCCAGCACCGACCAAAAATACTCATTACCAAATAACCGATCTGCCGTACGTTTCATGTGCATTACGTCTTCCGCGTGAGGTCCTATTCCTCCCCTTAACCCAAAGACCGATTGAATGAGGAAAGGTGCTTTGATAAGACCGCGGTCAACAAAATGTGCGGCAGTGTAAAGGTGGCCTATGTCGTAACATTCGATTTCAAATCTAGTTTGATTATTACCGCAAGATTCGAGAATGAAGGCAATATCTTTAAAAGTATTTTTAAAAATCCTGTTATCTGATTCTTCCAAATACGGTCGCTCCCAATCGTGCTTGAAATCTTTGAAGCGACCAAGCATCTCGTACAATCCAAAGTTCATAGAGCCCATATTCAAAGAAGCAACTTCGGGTTTTAGTTGCAGGGCAGGCTGAAGCCTTTCCTCTACACTCATAGTCGGTGCAC
>QXZO01000012.1:775-2952 GCA_009886305.1 Betaproteobacteria bacterium | reverse complement strand
TTGTTCCTGGCGGGTCGAGTTCGGGTTCTGCGGTAGCTGTTGCGCGTGGCTTGGTAAGTTTTTCACTCGGAACAGATACCGCTGGTTCCGGGCGTGTACCAGCTGCTTTAAATGGCATTGTTGGATTGAAGCCTACACTTGGGATCCTGTCGAATACAGGTGTCGTGCCAGCGTGCCGTACTTTGGACACAATCTCCATATTCGCAACTAATGTGGTCGATGCACATGAGGTGCTTCATGTGACAGCTAAATATGATGATAAAGATTTCTATGCGCGCGAGCTTTCTGTTTCGCCTTTAACATTACCATCAAAGCATTTTCTGGTCGGTGTACCTGATCAAAACTCTCGGCGGTTTTATGGAGATGCCAACCAGGAAGATTCATTTCAATCGTCTCTAGATACTTTATTACTACTTGGCGCTGAAATTAGAGAACTCGACTTTACGCCCTTTTTTAAAGCGGCTGAATTACTTTACCAAGGGCCCTGGGTGGCTGAGCGCTATAGTGTAGTTGAAAATCTTTTGAAAGAAAGCCCTCAAGCTTTGAATCCTATATTTAAAAAAATTGTAGAAGAAGCAGAGAGCTTTTCATCGGCTGATACATTTCGTGGTTTTTACAGGTTACAAGAGTTGAAGAAAGATACTGCTTCGATACTGTCTCAATTCGATTTGTTGTGTGTACCAAGTATTCCAACATTTTATACTTGTGATGAGCTTAAGGCCGACCCTATTGGTCCAAATTCAAATCTAGGTACCTATACAAATTTCGTAAATCTATTGGACCTTTGTGGGATTGCAGTTCCAGTTTCACCGAGAAAAGACGGTCGACCAGGTAGTGTCACACTCATAGGAGCGTGCGGTAAAGATTCATACATTGGAGCGGTCGCATGGTTGCTTCAGCAGCGATGTCGTCCTCCAATTGGCGCTACAACATGGGAGTTACCTGCAAAGTTTTTACCCAAGAAGCCTAGCGGCCCAGAAGAGATTGAAATAGCGGTAGTTGGAGCACATATGTCTGGGTTACCTCTAAATCATCAGTTAACAGAACTTGGGGCGATTTTTCTCAAACGTGCGTCAACAGACTCAAATTATAAGCTCTATCGATTGTCAGGTAGTCCGCCCGAACGTCCTGGTCTGGTGCGTGATCCATCAGGCTCTTCGATTGAGCTCGAAATTTGGACAATGCCGATATCTAAATTTGGTTCATTTATGAAGCAAATCCCGTCACCATTGGGTATAGGCACTTTAACGTTGGAAACAGGTGAAACGGTAAAAGGTTTCATTTGTGAGGCCAGCGAAATAACAGAGGCTGAAGATATAACATCTTTCGGCGGCTGGCGTGGCTTTCAGAGTAACCTATCCACAAAATTAACTGAATCAAAGGAACTAAGTTATGAAAAGACGTAATTTTTTAAAATCGATGGGCGTTGCAACAGGCGCCTCACTTCTCCCCTTTCTAAAGTATATACCGGTTGAAGCAGCCGGCAGAAAAGACACACTAGTTGTTGTCGCTGCAAATGGTATTAATAGTCTTGATCTTCACCGTAAAGGTACCAATCGTCCAAGTTACCAAGTAACGGTTAATATTTATGATCGTTTGGTTCGTTTTGGTGTAAAGAAACTCGAAGATGGTTCTCTCGCTTATGACTCAACTAAGATTGAACCTGAGGTAGCAGAAAGCTGGACCATTTCTGAAGACGGTAAAACACTAACCTTTAAGATTAACTCTAAAGCAAAGTTTTGGGATGGTACACCGGTCACCGCAAAAGATATAAAATGGTCTTTTGACCGAGCGGTTAGTCTTGGTGGTTTTCCAGCCGTTCAAATGAAGGCTGGTTCAATGACTAAACCAGAGCAATTTATTGCTGTTGATGACAAGACTTTTCGAATTAAATTGCCAAAACCTTCTAAGTTGACCTTGCCTGATTTAGCAGTCCCAATTCCTTTCATAATTAACTCGACAGTTGCTAAGTCGAAAGCAACTGCAAAGGATCCGTGGGCGACTGAATACCTTCATAAAAATCCCGCTGGTTCTGGTGCGTTTAAAATTGTTCGCTGGGACCCAGGTCAACAATTTGTTTACGAACGCAACGAAGATTGGGTTCTGGGTCCAAAACCGGGTGTCAAGCGAGTTATTGTCCGTGAAGTTCCATCCGCTTCTACGCGTCGTGCTCTAAT
>QXZO01000012.1:0-765 GCA_009886305.1 Betaproteobacteria bacterium | reverse complement strand
TGCTGATCTTTACATGGATATTCCAGCAAAAGATTCACAAGAAATTGTCTCTAAAACTGGTGGAAAAGTTAAAGTCTCGGGCGCACCTATCGATAACTGCCTACATGTACTTGCTTTGAATCTCAAATATAAGCCTTTCGATAATATTAAAGTGCGCCAGGCAATTGCTTATGCCATCCCTTACGGTGATATTTTGAAAGCAGCTGCATATGGTCGTGGTAAGCCAATGTTTGGTGGTAAAGATATGAAACCAACCAGCGTCGAATGGCCTCAGCCTTTTCCTTACGACACAAATCTGGAAAAAGCTAAAGTCCTTCTCGCTGAAGCGGGTATGTCAGACGGATTTGAGACCACGTTATCTTATAATCTTGGCCTCGCCGCATGGCAGGAACCAACAGCATTACTCATCCAAGAGTCTCTGAAAAAAATCGGCATTAAAGTGAAGCTTGATAAAATTCCTGGTGCTAGTTGGCGTACCGCTGCTTTGGTTAAAAAGCGTCTACCTATGCATCTTGAAAACTTCGGCGGTTGGCTGAACTATCCGGATTATTATTTCTTTTGGGCATACAAGTATGGTCATCTTTTTAATTCTTCGAATTACAAAAATCCCGAAATTGAGAAACTCGTTAATGATACGCTACATATGGAGGTTACTGATAAGCAATATGAAGAAAACGTAAAGAGAATGATTGGTATTGCCTTTGCGGATGTGCCACGTATTCCGATTTATCAGCCTTATCTCGATTCTGCGATGAGGGCTCCAGT
>QXZO01000119.1 GCA_009886305.1 Betaproteobacteria bacterium | reverse complement strand
TTGTGAGTAGCCGTTGTTCTGCCATGCAGGTGGCATTAGATCGCCAAATCGTGTGTCACTCATTGGCATGTAAGCAGCACGAACTGCAGGAATTACGCCTTTCTTTTGGTTAGGCATATATCCGCAATACTCGTCTGGACAATCACCACGTCCACCAACGTTTTGCTGAGGATCCCATCCGCCGTTACCACCTTTAACTAGCATGGTTAGCTCGTCGTTGTGCCAAGGTCCGTGCTCAGCGGTAAACGCTGCGCCATCGCCTCGGAAAGCAATACCCTGAACATTTCGATGACCGTATGTGTAGATACGCTTGTCGAAGCCTGCTGGTGGGTTATTACCAGGGTGTGCATTGCCGTCAGTATCGATTCTCAATACTTTTCCGCAGATCAGAGTTGGTGACTGTGGACAAACTCCACGGTGTCGGTCACCAGTAGTGATCCATAACCATCCCTCAGGACCGAAAGTAGGTCGGTTACCATTGTGCGCGCCGTTGCCGCCGAATGGGTGGTTTGACTCAAAAGGCTTGAACTGAATATCTTTTACGATATCGGTACGGTTAGAAACGCTCTTGAAATTCTTGCTAACGTCAAACCGCATAACGATGTTTCCATCGCAACGTTCAAAGTTTGTTTTGCAGCCGTCACCGTGGTACTTCGTTGATGCAGAAGCAACATATATACGATGGTTGTTTGCAAAGTCTGGATCAACTGCTAGGCCAAGCATACCTGCCTGGTTTGAGCAATGAAGATCTGAACCCATGCTTGCGTAGCCGCTTGAATCCTTCATTCCATAAAGGGCATGCACGTCACCGTTAGGCATTCTAACGCTGAAACCTTTACATTTTTCTGTGTAGAACATTGTTCCGTCGTCAAGAATTGCGACATCCCAAGGGTTCTCTAAACCAGTCATGACAGCTGTCTGAGTAATCTCAGGCACCACTGCTGATTTGGTTCCATGATGCCCAGCATGAGCTGATGTCGCGATAAATGCGACAGCCGATACCATTAGGGCTAGAAGTTTAATTCTCATTTGTTTCCTCCAGTTGTAATATCTAATTAGATTTAACACTTGATAAGTACGCTGCTAGATTCGCAATTTCTTCATCGGTGAGCGGTTCCGCATTCATGATCATGAGATCAGAATTTGGACCGATCCTAGTGCCGGCTCGATAAGTTTCAAGTTTATCAATCAGATACGGAATAGGTTTGCCAGACAATTTTGGATAGCTCGCCATTCCTTTACCTTTTTGACCATGACAAATAAAACAATTGACGCCATAGCGTGCTTCTCCAGCAGCAGCGTCTCCGCTTATGGCAGAGCCCGCGTTGATGGTAATAAGCAAAGTAAATAACCCAATAAAAAAACTTTTCATGAAACTCCCCGTAGATAAAGACTCTAGCAATTGTTTTGAATCTTGCAATTCGAATAATTCCTAGAAATTACAAACAACCTCGTACCCAGAACCGACCGGTCTTTAAGCCGTTAAGTTCCAGTGGGTAAATAGTAGAAAAACTGGAGTAAAAAATAAAGTAAAAAAACGCTAATTAGGGAAATATAGTGCGCTTTCAATAGGAAATAACCAGATATTGTGTCTGAAGTCTTCAAAACGTCAGGGTTTAGAGTTTATTTATTTGGTTTCGGGCTCGAATAGATTTTGGCAATATCCAAATAATGAGTTAGGCGTTAGCGCTCAATAAGGTAATACTCGAGTACTTTAAGATTCCGTACCGTCGTTGAGAAAGGAATCAGCCTTTAATGTAATGACCAACGTATCACGCCAGCCTTTCTCGCCTGTTGGCTGAATGGGTGTTGTTTCATGAATGATGCGACGATCGTTAAGCACTAGCAGGCTCCAGGGAGTGTCTAATGTAAATCGTTGTCCATTTGGAGTATCTACTTCGAATACCCGAGTTTCGCCGCCCTTAATTTCATGGCGTGCGATCAGTAAAACCGCGACCCAATCCACGCCATCTCTGTGAGCCCCTTCTGGGGTGGGGCGACCTATTCCGTCAGATGTATCGATTCTAAATTGATGGACTTCGCTAAACCAGATCGGCACGTTATCGATTTTCGATGCGAAATCTGCAAACCAGGTGAGTACGTTATGGATCACGCTGGAAGTGATTACTTCGTGTTTGATCGGCTCGAACCAGCGGTGCATACCACCGTGCAATGCGTTGTATGTTGTTGGCTGCCAGTGTGCCCTGTGTGGAACTATGTCTACGTGACTTCGGTTGACTTTAATGCTTGCATGTCGACGTTGTCTATACTTGCCACCATCTTTGAGATATTGATCCATCGACAAGGAGTCCCATGAGGCCGCCACTTGCGAGACCTCTTGTGATGGCGCCTTTAGTAAAGAAATAACGTCGTCCGGCGAGAGAACCGCATAGCCTTGAGCGTCGATTGTTGACGCGAGTTGCGCCAGCGAAGTGTGGTTGGGCTCGAGCCTTTGTTGTTTGTGTTTATTTTCCAAGTGATATTGATGTTATTAAATAGTGGGGCTCATTATAAACTCTCGGTGAGCAATATGACTGTCCGAAGAAATAAAAGTTAAATCCTTATTTAGATCACTTTGTTTTTTTCATGTTAGATTTAAAGACGTGAAAACTTACCGCTTACGTATCTTGATGTCTCTTGGTAGGTTGTGATCACGTATAAAATAATTAAAGGGGGTATTGACGATGAAAGCTTTATTGTTTTTGGTTTCTTTCTTATTCTCAAGTACGGTACTGGCTAACAATTACACGACGGTCGGTCAGTTTGGATGGTTTGGCGTGGGAGATGCAACCCAAGTCTCAGAGACTAAGATTTACTGGACGGGAGAGTTTAGTGGTACTTATTTTGCCGATGAAGCAGGTGATTTTCTGAATAGTGCGTCAATGCGATGCCCAGCATCCATGGAGCTTGACTTGGCGAATAACGCTCAAAAGGCCCACGGGTATTGTATGATTCGCGATTTGAATGGGAACAAGGGCTCTATTGAGTGGTCAGGCAGTGGCACCATCGGTGATATGGGCGGCAGTTTTACGTGGGTTTCTGGTGACGGACCTTTCGCTGAACTCGTCGGGAAGTCCAGCGACAAGTTCCGAGGTGTCACAATTACTAATTGGGAAGACGGAATGGCGACTGGTGTTGCGTATTGGAATAAGTAACTTTTACGCAACAGCAAAAAACAATGAAAAAGGGGAGCTAAGGTTCCTCTTTTTTATGGTTTAAATCAAATTAGTTCGCTCCATTAGGGGACATTTCATTTAATTGAGCGACAAGCTTTGTTAATCCCTCTGAACTGATCCACCAACGATTTGCCATGCTCACGACCAATTGTCTTACGCCTCTACCTAGAGAGTTGAGTACGTCTTTTTCGAAGGGACGTTTTTTTGCTAAAGCCTCTATAAGTGCTTGAGTTGCTCTATGTGCTTCGAGCACGTTAGTGTCGTCTTGAATGTCTAGTTCTTCATAAATGAGCCTAAGATTATCATTTACTCTCATCAGTGTTTCACTCCAGTTCGAAGATACCTCGCCAGCTGTTTCTGCAAAGCCAGGTAGGCCGAATAAGTGATTTATCGCTTCAATTACCTGGCCCTCAAAGTATTTAGCATCGGTTTCGAGATAAATTAAAATTCGGTCCAGCTTCGGTTTTGGGTTGTTAGCTAGAATCTGGAGTTGAGATTCTGATAGCTCTTCAAGGACTTTATTATGCAACACCCACGGTTGGTGATACGCCTTGTCAGTAAGGGAGGTGTTGAATTGAGCGTGTGCCTCTTGGATGGAGGGACTATTGAAAGAAAAGATAAATAAGAGCGTTGTTAGGATACATAGTTGTCTCATAAGGTCCCGTCCTACGATTAAGTATCGATGAGCGTTTGCTAGTTATCGTTTTTAATATATACCGATTAGTCCAGAAAAGCTCATAGTGATTGTATTTGTTTCAGTCGTAACGATGTTTCAAATGAATTAGGAATAGATGATTTTGTATGGAAAATGCGAGACAATGGCTAGATTAGCGCATCAACTTGATAAGAATGTTCTTTTTAGTTCTAGTGCGACATAACAGGAGAAAAAAATGAGTTTAAGGATTAATGACACTATTCCCAACCTTGAGGTGGAGACCGATGAGGGTAAAACATCATTACATGACTTCGTGGGTGATAGTTGGACAGTGCTGTTCTCGCACCCAAAGGATTTCACGCCTGTGTGTACTACCGAATTCGGCGCTGTCGCCCAACTAAAGAGTGAATGGGATAAGCGTAGCACGAAGGTCATTGGGATATCGGTGGATAGTGCGGAGGACCATCGTAATTGGAAAAAGGATATTGAGAAGGTGGGTGGTGCAAAAGCTGATTTTCCGATAATCGCCGACGACGATCTCGCTGTTTCTAAGGCGTTTGACATGTTGCCTGCTGAGGCGTATTTGCCGGATGGTCGCACACCGAACCACAGCGCGACGGTGCGTTCAGTATTCATCATTGGACCTGATAAACAACTGAAGCTCACGATGACTTATCCGATGACCGTCGGTCGAAATTTTGCTGAAGTTCTTCGAGCGCTTGATGCACTTCAGACCTCATCAGCCAATGGTGTTGCGACACCAGCGAATTGGCAAGTTGGCGAGGACATTGTGATACCCGCGGCCGTTAGTGATGATGATGCAAAGGCAAAGTTTGGTAGTTTCGAGGCATTAACTCCGTATCTTAGGAAAGCTAAACTGCCTACTTGATCGAAAGCTAATAAAGTTCCTCGCACCTGATGCGCTTAGCGGATTGCGTGCGGTTTGAGCGCTAACTGAAACCAGACTGAATGATGCTGAAAAAATCATGACTGAATCTTCCACCCCGACCGGCTTATCGGTATATCAATTCGCCGGCTTACAGTCAGGTCCTAAATTAATCATTTTGGGTGCTGTTCATGGTAACGAGACATGTGGCACGAAGGCGTTGCAACGGCTAAACCGAGAAATAGATTCTGGTGAAGTCATTATTAATAAAGGCACATTAACGATCGTGCCGATTACTAATCCGCTTGCTTACCAGTTGCAACGTCGTCATGGGGACCGGAATTTGAATCGCAATATGAGTCGTTCCGATGAACCTCGAGATTTTGAAGATCTGGTTTGTAACGTGCTGTGTCCGCTATTAGAGCAGCATGATGTATTGTTGGATTTGCATTCGTTTCAAGCACCAGGGATTCCTTTTGCGCTGATCGGTGCACCCAATAATGTGGGTGAGATTGAACCGATTGCTCGCGCTGATCAGGAAGAGGCTATGGCGATGAGCTTAGGTGTGAATCGATTCGTTGAGGGCTGGTTGGATACATATGCACAGGGCGTTCAAGATCGAAAGGCGCGCGGGGTAGAAGCGCGTGTCGATTATGGCGTAGGGACTACCGAAACGATGCGTCGCGGGGGTGGTATTGCAGTGACACTAGAGTGTGGACAGCATGATGATGAGGCGGCTCCGCAGACTGCGTACACGGCGATTCGTAATACGTTGGCCTACCTCGAAATGACTTCTGACGACCAACCTAAGCTTGTTAAACAGCCAGAGGTTATTCGTCTATATCGCGTTATTGATCGCTTACATCAAAATGATTCTTTTACCAAGAAGTGGCTGAGTTTTGAAGAAATAAAGCAAGGTACCGTAATTGCGCACAGGCATGATGGTACTGAGCTCATTGCAGATCGGGACGGTTGGGTCGTGTTTCCGAATAATAATGCGCAAGTTGACCAAGAATGGTTTTATTTGGCTATGAAATCAAGTCGCCTTGATTAACTAGTTTCTATCGCATCAATTAAGTTGCGAGCTGAGTTGAATGCACCTTCAACTCGTCCTCCAAGACACCAGTCGCCACATGTTGCGATCTTTAAGTCATGATCTATGAATGGCTCATGAGTGTCACGTTTTACGTTATTTGCATATCGCCAACCATGAAGCACTTTGTGTTGCGCTTGCGAAACGTCATGATGGATGATCTGACTTGTAAGGTTACACAGATGATGAATTACGGTTTCTTTTCCCGTATCCATGTGTTTGTCCGCATACGCTGCAGATGAGTGCACGACCAGTGTGGGTGCATCCCCGCGTTGTGGCTTTTGACTGTTTACTGCAATCCAGCTGATATCAGAATTGGTTACGTGAGCCGCCTCAAATTCAGGTGTAAAGTCTGGAGATAACCCAAGCATTAAAGAATAGCAACCGTTCATATGGATTGCCTTAATCGCATCATGATGCTTAAAAGTTCTAGGGAGTATTTGTAGCGTTTGTGGCGCTGGAGCTGTTGAGATTACCCACTCGAAGCCTTCATAAACCGCACCTTGTTCGTCTTCCAATTGCCAATCATCTTGGCGTTTTAATTCGGTAATTCTCACATTCGTCTTGATATCTAGGTTTTGGGCTAAATGTTTAGCGATGCTATTCATTCCCGGGACACCTACATAGCGTGGCTCTTCATCTTTCCAAATGGAGCGTTTAATAACTTTCGCTCCATTGATTTCAACGTGACGAGCTGTCCATCTTCTCACCGATCCTTCATCAATGAGTGGCTGAATAAATGCGCGAAAGCCTTCCGTTCTTGCGGTGAAATACTGAGCGCCATGATCAAAGCTGTAAGGATCAGCTCGTCGAGTTGCCAACCTGCCGCCAACACCTCGAGCTTTTTCAAAGATGGTGACCTTAAACTTATTTTTAAGATGATTGGCTAAAGTGAGGCCCGATAGACCGGAGCCGATAATCGCTAATTTTTTCATATACGTTTCGTTGAATCAGAATAAATCGGTTTGTTTCCAATTTTTTTGAGATGCTATATTTTTCTGTGGCTTACTTCTACCGGTTTGTTTACGACTGGCATGTTTTTCGACAATATTCGCAGCTGTCTTCTTGAATTGTGGCGAGCGTCGGATGGAGTAGATTTTGCTGCTAGCCTCTCGTC
>QXZO01000118.1:219-5350 GCA_009886305.1 Betaproteobacteria bacterium | reverse complement strand
TATTGTGTTTGAAATCAGATGCGCGATTTAGCCCGCTATTTTCCCCAAAGGTTGGTATGTTTTTGTTAAACTACGGGCTAAGTACGTGATTCCTAAAAATAGGTACGTACGTGATTCCTAAAAACAGGTAAATTAAGGTTATTCAATGACTTATGTTGTGGTTGAGACTTGTATTAAATGCAAGTGGACGGATTGTGTAGATGTTTGTCCCGTGGATTGTTTTCGGGAAGGGCCAAATATGTTGGTCATTGACCCCGATGAGTGCATCGATTGCACATTATGTGTTGCTGAGTGTCCAGAAGAAGCGATTTACGCAGATGACGATGTTCCTGAGGATCAAAAAGACTTTATTGAGTTAAATGCTGAGTTAGCGAGAGATTGGCCAACGATTACTGAGCGTAAGGATGCTCCTATCGATGCTTCTGAATGGCAAAACAAACCGAACAAGCGAGATCTTTTGGAAAGGTAAGTCTGCGCCTGGTATAAGCTGGGACCTATGGAGGAAAAGTTAATTTTCGAGAAAGTATGGCCTCATGACTTGATTGATGTGTTGGCTGCAAGGATTTTGCATGATTCTGGCCCGAGCTCATATGATTTTTCTGATTCGGTCGTTCTTCTACCGACTTTAAATGCGGCTCCTGAGTGTTCACTCCGTTTAATGGAATTGGCTGGGTCTGGTTTGATTCTTCCAAGTTTTACGACTTTTGACCTTTGGGCGCGTCAGGCGCCAAAACCATGTGAGGTAGAGACCAAACGTTACCTTACCCTTTTGATTTATCACGAGCTTGAAAAGTATCAATGGTTGGAGTCAGGGAATAATTGGAATCTAGCAACTGACATTGCTCAACTTATTGGCGAGTTAGATTTATACCAACCTGATGTTGATCTTGATTTAGAGTCAGTCAATCATCGATTCAATCAAGCGTATCAAATGCGCGCTCAAAAATTAGTTGGTTTTGAGGCTAGATTGTTATTTGATACATGGCACGCTTTTACAGGTGTTCGCGATGGACGAGCATCTGAACAAAATGTATACCGTTATAGGCTTCAAAGCATACTAGATAGAGATACACGGTCTTTATACGTAGTTACATACCCAGACCTTAGCCCTGTAGAACGTGGCTTTATCGAGAGCTATGCTAACCGAAACCCAGTCACTGTTTTAGAGGTGGATATTAGTTCCGTGAATGATAATGCGAGAGCTGATTTTTGCAGAACGGTTTATCAAAGTGATCCCAATTACGAGGATGCCATTACTTCAGAAGTAGTCCCCACAAATGAAAATAGCTGGCAAGACGCGATTACTTATTTTCCTGCAATTAATTTAGATCAAGAGGTTCGAGCAATTCAGATTCAAATTAAAAAGTGGATAGGATCGGACGTCGGAACGATTGCAATCATTCCTTTTGATCGTAAGGTTGCGCGTCGATTAAGAGCTGTATTGCAACAATCTGGAATTCTAGTCCAAGATGAATTTGGATGGAAAATGTCGACAACTGCCGTTTCGGCCTTACTCATCGACTGGTTAGAGCTTCTTGCGTCTGATCTGGAATTAACGAAGTTAATTCCTTTTTTAAAGCGGCCTATGATCATAAAAATACCGGGAGCCGATCAACTACGATTAAATTTGGAAAAGGTTTTTAGAAAAAATAGATATAGGACAACAACAACCGATTTTTACGAGGTCGCCCGAACGTGCTGCACGGACCAGGCGTTAGAATTGGCGAGCATGCTGGAAGCCGTGAGGCATCAATTTAGGTCCAAAAAATTGAGGCGACATCAGGATTGGATAGACGGGGTTTTGGTAAGCTTGGAATTTGCAGGCCTTAAACATAAGTTCACGCATGACGAAGCAGGACTACAAATACTACAGTTATTAGATACATTAAAAAGTGAGCTGAATCAGCTTAAGCGTAAGGTAAGTTTTAGTGCTTGGTTAGATTGGTTCAAGGCACAGATCGAAGACGGTGTTTTTAAAGACACAAAGATTAATAGCCCCATCTGTTTTACCCACTTGAGTGCTGCGCGACTCAGGTGTTTTGACGGGGTAATTTTTGCGGGTGCTGATGATAGTAATTTTCCGTTATCGGAAATTAAGAGTCCTCATTTCGGTGACGGAGTGCGGGCCCAACTAGGACTTAGAACAACTGATGATTTCATACACTCCGATAAGATTGATCTGATTGGAGCGCTACTAGCGAGTCGTAACGTTTTGGTCACCTGGCAGAGCAATAAGGATAATGAAGATAACCTCATAAGTCCTTGGTTTGAGAACTTCCGGTTGCACTACAAGGAAAGATGGGGCGGAGACCTTACAGATCCTGACCTGCAGTCACGTGTGGATTCATTTGGTCGACGACAGCAGCAGCTACAGAGTTCGTATCAATTGCCATCTGAACCGCAGATTAACCTCGCAGTCGCTGAGATTCCCGACAAAATATCGGTTAGTGGCTATCAGAGTTTACTAGATTGCCCTTATCAATTTTTTGTTCGTTATGTACTAAAAAGCCGGAAGCCAGAAGTGCTTGACTTCGATCCCACTAATAGAGAGCTAGGAAACGTGCTTCATATGGCGTTAGAGACATTCCATGCGCGGCATCCCTCTTGTATCGACGTTAGCATTGATATCTTACATCGCGAAATCATGAATATCATACGTGAGACGTTAGACGTTCATGTTGGAAGAAGGGGTATCGCCCATGGTTGGGTAACTCGTTTTCATAGTTTACTGAGGCAGTATCTTGAGTGGCAGGTAGAGTGGGAGAAAGACGGCTGGACTATTGCTGATACGGAAAAAGACTGCGAGCGGACATTCGTGACCGAGGGGGGATTAACCGTGAAGTTTTTTGGAAGAGTTGATCGGGTAG
Source organism: Betaproteobacteria bacterium (assembly GCA_009886305.1). GTDB lineage: Bacteria > Pseudomonadota > Gammaproteobacteria > Burkholderiales > Eutrophovitaceae > Eutrophovita. The sequence goes on along the minus strand of QXZO01000118.1, from coordinate 2,483 downwards.
ATGACAACCTTGATGCTGCAAAACCTAGACGAGTAGTGATCGACTATAAAACTCAAGGAAAATCTCAATTAAAAAATATGATTTCTTCATATGATGAGAACACTCAGTTACTGTCATATCTATCTTTACAAACAAAAAATAAAACCGAGGCCATGTATTTGTCTTTGAATAAAAACTCTGTGGATATCATTGATTTAGGATCAGATAGTTTGAGCAGCTTAGTGGACGAACACATGAGTCGATTGAGTAGCTTATTTGGAAAGTTAGAGTCAGGCGAAGCGTTGCCCGCCAATGGGGCTTCGTCAGTTTGCCGATACTGTGATGTGCGAGGTTCGTGTCGGAAAGACTATTCTTGGTTACCCAAGTGACACCAGAAACCTTTGACAAGGAGTTCGTACTCAATCCACGTAACAACGTCATTGTTGAGGCATGCGCGGGATCTGGTAAGACATGGCTACTTACCTCGCGTGTTATCCGAGCACTTTTATCAGGTGCGAAGCCATCTGAGATATTAGCAATCACTTTTACTCGTAAAGCGGCACGGGAAATGAAAGCGCGTTTAACCGAATGGCTGCGAACTTTAGCCCTATCCAATGACGAGCAGGTTAGGAAATTTTTAATAGAGCGAGGTCTTGGTATTCATGATTTAGATGTATCAGTAGCCCGAGCGCGAAAACTGTATCGGGAATATTTATCCGCTGCTGGCGGAGTGAATATCAATACATTCCATGGTTGGTTTACACAAGTTTTAAAAATGGCACCATGGTCTGCTCACACAGGTCGCGGTAAAACATTATCAGATAGCGATAACTTAGTACTGAGAGATGCCTGGGAGCTATTTTTCCAACAAATTGCCTCTAACCAGGATGCTTTAGATGCCCTTAATTACCTTTATGGACGATATGAACTTCACAATACACACAAAATACTCAAGCGATTTTTGGATAACCGCTTAGATTGGTGGGCCAGTTCAGAAAGTAGTGATATCCAAAAATTAGTAGGTGCCTGGCGTCGCAATCAAGACCAGGACCCTTTGGATGATTTCTTGATAGATCAAGCGTTCCTCTCAAGTCTGGTTGAGTTCAAGGCGCTACTCAAAAAGAATAATTTACCAGGGGAGATGCGTGCGCTAGCAGCGTTGGAATCGGTTCGGGTACTCGATAGTCCTGAGGAGTGGTTTCACCGTTTGAAAAAAGTATGTAAAGACAGAAAAATATCAAAAGCCATGGCGCAAAGAATGGGCATGAATGATGCAGCACATTATGCTTGTCTCAGTTCGGAATTAAGAGCGCTTACAGAGCAACTCGATATGGCCAGAACAGATTGGTTGGCAGATCAATTGGACCATGCTGTAAAAATCGTAGGAGATGCCTTATTGAAGACATTTCAAAGGTATAAGAGCGAAAATAATATTATAGATTTTGCGGATTTAGAATGGAATGTTAGGTCACTGTTACTCGATGATGAACAAGCTGACTTTGTTCTGCATCGTTTAGATTCGCGCTATACGCATCTATTGGTTGATGAGTTTCAAGATACCAATCCAATTCAGTGGACTATTTTGAAATCCTGGGTTGATGCGTCTCATCAAGCAGGTACGATTGTAAAATTATTTTTTGTGGGTGATCCAAAGCAGTCTATTTATCGCTTTAGAAGAGCTGAGCCGCGTCTTTTTAAGGTTGCAGAGAAGTTAGTTGTATCCGACATGGGTGGCCGCAAGGTTATTCAAAATCTGAGTTACCGAAACGCTCCTGGTATTTCAAATCTAATCAATGAGTGTTTTAAGGAGAAAATCTCTGACTTTGTGCCGCAAAAGTCTGTTGATCCCTTTCTACGATCTGAAGTAGAAGTGATGCCATTGATAGAGTCCGATGAACCAGTAGATGCTTCTGCGGTGACCATATGGAGAAATCCGTTGGAAGAGGGCAGATTAGAATCTGTGGATTATCGACATTATCAAGAGGGATTGATCATTGCTGAAAAGATTCGCTCACTAGTGTCGGGCAAAATTATTAGTGTCGACGGTGAGTCTTGTCCTGTTGGGTACTCAGACATCTTAATCCTTATAAGACGAAGAACTCATCTAAAAAATTATGAGGATGCTCTGAGAACAATAGGTATTCCTTTTGTTAGTCAACGAAAAGGGGCGTTACTCGAATCTCCAGAAGTTCAAGATGTGATCTCCTTACTTAATTTTCTCTTGGCGCCTCATGTCGATCATCATCTGATAAATGTCCTCAAATCTCCGATATTTTCGATTAATG
>QXZO01000118.1:0-209 GCA_009886305.1 Betaproteobacteria bacterium | reverse complement strand
GTTGACATCAACAAGGCGAATTGACTCGGCAATATGTTAAAAGTATTCATTAATCGAGAAGAAAAATCCATTTGGAGCCTTTTAGTGGACGATCAAGAGTCAAGTGGAAAAAAATCAACAGTTGAATTAAGTTCAGCTGCAGCTTCCTTATCAGGTTGGGTCAAGTATGCGGATACCTTACCTGTCCATGATCTACTTGATATGGTCTA
>QXZO01000117.1:16217-17980 GCA_009886305.1 Betaproteobacteria bacterium | reverse complement strand
TTTAAACGCACTATGAAAACTAAACGTAGATGGAGAATCTGGAAAGTCAGCGTCCGATTGTTCCCCTTTAGTTCTCGCAAGCCCTCCTTTGCTATCCCACTGCTTAATGAGCAGAGCCTCTGAACGATTCATCTTAGGATAGAACCACCAATTGTGATTAGGATTATATTTAGCGAAGTAGTTCTCACCGATTCGATCGGCATAATGAATTTCAAACACAACAAGATCAGCTGGATCCACTTTTGACGCGTCACAAAGTGCAAGAGGATTGACCTCAACGGGTTCGGGCACAATGTTACGCCATAAATTAATGATCCCGAACCTTCCACCATTAAGGATTTGCTCCGCTTCCACTGGGGGCAACAGACTGGCGCCCTCCTCTATCAATGATCTAATGGTGTCATTTTTACCTGGTGGCTTTGCCAACTGACGAAGTCGATCTGAGGCACTGGTTAAGGTGTAGTCTCCGTGAACCGCATGTGCTGGTCCTTGAACCTGCTGACCTCCCGTAATCATTTTCTTCGATTTTTTTCCAGCGGCCGATCGAATGTTGTGGTCGAAAGCATACACCGCCCTGGCATTTACAGCGTCTTTAACTACATCCGCACACAACGGATAGTAGGTGTGAAGAACAGCCTCATTATCAAAAAAATCGATATTCAAACCTTCAATATCATTCTCAAGTAACTGGAATCCTTGTTGCTCCAGCGTTGCGGACACTCCTTCTCGTGCATCATTCACGGTTACTTCATACTTCTCGTAATTGACACCTACCCACTCTGAGTCCGTACCCTCTAGATTACGTCGAGTGAGTACTTTTCCATTTCGATACAGCGAACTCTGCGAGTTCGGAGACATGTAATTAAAAAAACCCTTACTGTTCATATCGTATAAAACTCGCAGTTATATCGTTAAATCAGAACGAACTGTTAACCCGCATCAGGTAGTACAAAATTCTCCAGGACAGTAGTATCAATCCACCAAGAATTTTTCTCGACATCTTGAGTCATCCACCTCACTAGGTTTTTGTGTTCCGCTAATGGAAGCTTAAAGTAAGCATGTATGTGCATAGGCGCAGCAATCGCCACATCAGCTATCGTAGGCTCATCTCCACACATATAACGACTACCTGCTAGCCTCGCATCAAGAATACCAGCTAGTTTGTGGAAGTTAGGCTCCTCTGCATCCAACACAGACTGATCAGTCTCTCCACCCAACAAAGGCTTAACGCAATTTTCAACAACATACTTATAGCATGATGGAAACCAACTACTCGACTCCCAAAGTAGCCATCTATTCACATCTGCACGTGTTTGCAAATCTGTTGGATAAGCACTTGTATTTCCAACCTTCTCCGCCGCGTATTGAAGTATCGCGTTGGACTCCCAAAGTGTAAAATCACCATCTCTTAATGCAGGCATAGCGGCCATGGGATTAATCGCCACAAACTCAGGACTGGTCTGCTCTGCTTGAAAATAATCCAAGCGATTTAACGTATATTCAGCTCCAACCAACTTACATCCTGCCAGTGCCTTTCGGCTATTTATAGTTCTAGGATCAAGCAACAGTTCCATGACGCCTCCTCGATTTATTTTAATTATGTAAAAGTTCGAAATAGTGACCATACATAAGGTACCAAAAAATTTATCTTTTTAAAACTATTACATTCTTGGTTTTAAGGTCTTATATGCAAGATTTTTATGGGGGAGGTGGTCAATTAAAGCGTTAAAAACGCGCACAGAGCTCCCTCATACACTGGGTAA
>QXZO01000117.1:2197-16207 GCA_009886305.1 Betaproteobacteria bacterium | reverse complement strand
CCATGTCAAGGTGGTGCTCTAACCAACTGAGCTACGCGCCTAAAGGAAGCCGGATTCTAGCACTAAACGGCATGATGTCAAAACCGAGCGTAGCCGATCACTCGCTATGTACGCTATACAAGGACTCTAACGATCAGGAGTTAATTGGCCATCATCTAAACGGTAAGTCCTATGCATTTTTGCTGCCAATTCGACGTCGTGCGTCACAACAATGACACTTGTTTCTAGTTCCTCATTAACCTGGAACACAAGATCCATAAAGTCTGCTGCACTGGATTTATCTAAATTACCCGTAGGCTCGTCAGCTAGCAAACACGTCGGACTAGTAACCAGGGCTCTGGCGATGGCAACCCGCTGCCTCTCACCGCCAGACAGCTCCGTTGGCTGATGACCGAGACGGTGGTCTAAACCAACACGAGTCAACATATTACAAGCCTTTTCTCTAGCGTCTGCCACAGAATCTTGACGCATCAGCAACGGCATAGCTACATTTTCCAGAGCAGTAAATTCCGGTAGCAAATGATGAAACTGATATACAAACCCAATTGACCGATTACGTATTTCACAAATTTTGGACTCTGATAGAGATGAAAAGGACTCATCATTAATTCTCACCTCACCAAGACTTGGTCTATCTAGACCTCCAAGCAAATGTAACAACGTACTTTTCCCGGAGCCAGACGTACCAACAATCGCTGTAATGTCACCCGCGTAAACCTCCAGAGAAACCCCCTTAAGCACCTCTATGGGCACGCCTCCAATCGCGCCATAGTTCTTCTCAACACTATCGGCGGACAAGACCAGTCTCTTATTCATGTCAGGCTTACTCATAACGCAACGCTTCAGATGGATTAATTTTTGCCGCACGCAAACTGGGATAAATTGTCGCCAACATCGTTAATCCCAGAGATAAAAACCCAATCCACACCACGTCGTCAAGCTGAATATCTGAAGGAATATCAGAAATATAATAAACATCTTTAGCTAAAAACTGAACACCAAAAAGCCCCTCAATAGCAGGAACAATGACATCAATATTTGACGCAACAAGTAATCCAAAAAACAAACCAAGAGCCGTACCTATAAATCCAATCAGAGAACCTTGAATAAAAAATATTTTCATAATTTGAGTCGGAAGCGCCCCCAGCGTTCTCAATATCGCAATATCTGACCGCTTATCGGTCACTACCATCACAAGCGTAGAAACAATGTTAAAAGCAGCAACCGCAACGATAAGCAGAAGAATAATCGACATCGCCCGCTTCTCAATCTGTATCGCTCGAAAGAAGGTTGCGTGACTTTGTGTCCAGTCTGAGATATAGAAACTAGCAGGTAGGATGCGAGATAGCTCAGACGCGACGCGTGGCGCGTCAAATAAGTCAGTCAGTTTCAACCTAAGACCAGAGACTGAATCACCAAGCCTCAGGAGCCTTTGCGCGTCTTCCATATGAATAATCGCTAGTGCCGCGTCATATTCGTAATTTTTGACTTCAAAAATACCGGATACAAAAAACTGTCTTAGTCTCGGCATAACCCCGGCTGGGGTTACCTGGCCTTGAGGCGTGATCATCACCAACCGGTCACCGACACCTACGCCAAGTGAGCGCGCAAGGTCGATACCCAGGACCACATTAAATTCACCTGAAATCAATGAGTCCAAAGAGCCCTCAACCATACTTGCTCCTACATCTGACACATCGTTCTCTAATTGTGGCAGCACCCCTCGGATCATCGTGCCCTGCGATCTTCGACCAAAAGTCAAAAGACCCTCTCCCGACACAAATGGCGCCGTACCGATAACTTCATTTGATGAGTTTGTTGTTTCGACTATTTCTTGCCAATCCTCAAACTGTCCTTGCATGCCGATCACTTGAACATGTGACACAACACCTAAAATGGTTGCGCGAAGCTCTTTTTGAAATCCATTCATTACCGACAGTACAACAATAAGCGCCGCCACTCCGAGTGCGATACCGATCATCGATGTGGCTGAAATAAAAGAGATAAAGTGATTCTTACGTTTAGTTTTCGTATAACGTAGACCAACAAAAAGCTCGAAGGGCTTAAACATAGAGATTCGCTCGGATCATTAAGAACCCATTATATCGTTAGGTTCAACATTTGATTCACCTTCTAGGTGTGGGACAATCCATCTTATTACATTAATGCGTACGACATCATCCGTGAGTAATCTATTCATAACAATATCGAACACAATAGGGCCTGAGACTTTTTCAAAATCTGCGTCTACCCCAGCACTAGATCTTCTATTCAGTCGTGGCTATCGAACACCAACGAGCTATACATCCATATTGAACTATTCACTTAAGAAGCTCACCGAACACCAATCGAACGACGTTTCTGTGAGCGCGCTACTAGCGAGAGTCGATCCGGAAATGTTTGCCTGCCCCTATTATCTATGCTGTGAATTAGTTGAGTACACTGCAGGCATGAACGATGTCTACGCGCAGCGCCTGAACAGCTTTAATAGCGTGAGTGCACAATCAGAACGCTACAGCGAACTACTTTGTGAAGTCTTCGAAAAACCGATAATCCGCCATGTGTCGACCTGGCCATCGTTATTTATCTTGGGTCTTCAGGATGACCCTAAGATCCGCACCACCAGTACCAACGATGCAGAGCGCCGACCAATGAGCGATGTTTTACCCAAAGGACCTGGATCTCGCTTTTGGATCTCCAAAATGAATGAAGCCCAGATGGTTTTTCATCAAAACAATGAGAAGCTCCACGATCTTGAAATGAGTCGACGACCTAATGGTGTGTGGTTATGGGGTGAAGGCAGCCGTTCAACCCTTACTAATTCACCACTCACAGTCTCAGCACAAAGCCCAGAACTACTGACGTTATCCCATGCTGCAAAAGCGACATTGACATCTCACGAACACTTATTTTCGACACCGCTCCCAAAGCATGACGTGCTTATAGAGTTGCAACTGAGTCAAGACCCAAACAGCCTAATCCAAGCAAACGTCTTAGCATCCCGTGCAATTACACTGTTAAGGACGGGTCGATACTCAGAATTAAACATACAAATGATGAAAAAATCTGTTCTCTACAATACAAAGTGTACTAAGTATTCGTTACGTAAATTTTGGAAAAAGACAATAAACACAGTGGACTGGTTAACAGACACCAATGACTGAATCAGAACGACTTATTAAGGATCGAAAAGTACCAAAGCTTTCTCATGAGGCCCTCACGAAAAAAGGGCTCTCGCCAGTACTGGCACGCGTTCTCGCCGCTAGAGGCATCAAAGATGGAAATGAGCTCGATGACAGTCTGACAAAGCTAGCCCCCCTTGAAACATTAAAAAACTGTAAACAAGCCGGCGAATTATTAGCGGATGCGATTGCCAATGATGAGAATATTTTGATTGTGGCTGACTACGATGCAGATGGGGCTACGGCTGCCGCTATTACTATCCTATTTTTACGCCGCATAGGCATTAATGTTGAATACTTCGTCCCAAATCGATTCGAACATGGATATGGGTTAACACCAGAAATAGTAGACATAGTTGCTAAAAAACAAACAGACTTAATAATCACAGTAGACAATGGTATCGCCAGCATTACGGGCGTAGATAGGGCTAAAGAACTTGGAATAAAAGTCTTAATTACTGATCATCATCTACCAGGCCCAGAACTTCCTCAAGCTAGCTGCATTGTTAATCCGAATCAACCGAACGACACCTTTGAGAGTAAATCGCTCGCTGGCGTTGGCGTCATGTTCTATGTGTTAATTGCATTAAGAGCAGAATTGAGAGCTCGCGAATACTTCGCGCAAAAAAATCAAGAACCAAATTTAGCTGAGCTCTTAGATCTTGTTGCTTTGGGTACGATCGCGGACGTTGTACCAATTGACCAAAACAACAGAATTCTCGTAGCCCAAGGATTGCGCCGAATCAGAACGGGAAACATGAATCCGGGAATACAGGCCTTATTAAGGATTGCAAAGAAAGATCCATCCGTTGTGCGAGCATCTGATTTTGGTTTTGCTGTCGGACCCAGATTGAATGCTGCCGGAAGACTCACTGATATGAAATTAGGGATTGAATGTCTTATTGCACATGACATCGAAAGAGCCACGGAATTGGCAAAAGAGCTCGACCAACTTAATGTTGAACGTCGGCATATTGAGGGTGATATGAAGGAGCAAGCACTAAAATACTTAGAAAATATTGAGACTAAGGTTGAGTCTGGCATTACTTTATTTAACCAACAATGGCATTCCGGAATTGTTGGAATACTGGCATCGCGCGTGAAAGAAAAATTCAATCGTCCGACCATTGCGTTCGCACCCGAAAAAAATAACTCTCTCAAAGGCTCTGGAAGATCAATTCAAGGCATCCACCTTCGCGACGTGTTGGATACGTTAACAAAAACAGATTCAAGCATCATCGATAAGTTTGGTGGTCACGCTATGGCGGCTGGACTCACGATTCAAGCTGAAAAACTAGAACAATTTACACATCTATTTAACAAAATAGTGGCTGAAGAATTCAAAAAAAACACCATTGATAATGCGATCTATACAGATGGTTCATTACGAGAACAAGACTCTCTCACTGAATTAGCAAAAGAACTAAGAACACAGGTTTGGGGGCAAGGGTTTCCTGAACCAGCCTTTAAAGACGAGCTCCATGTCAAAGCACATAGAATACTCGGAGAGGCACATACAAAATTACGTGTTTCCTTTTCTCCACAAGGCGGGGAGATTGATGCGATTCGATTTAATTTTAACGATGCCGTTCCAGACTTGATTAATTGCGTATACCGCCTCGACATCAACGACTTCTTTGATCATAAACCCGCACAACTGATTATAGAAACTTGGTAAGGCTCATACTAATCCGCACCGAACACACATTAAAGTGAAACCGTATATCTAAATATTTAGAACTACCGACATTTAATACAATAAATTGGCCCTGCGATTCCGGTAAAATGAGGGCATTAAAACACTCAACATCGGGACAATAACACTAAGCTATGGAAGCCGAATACTTAAATACCATTCAAGAAAAAATAGAAGATTTAGCCGACAGAACCTCGCAACTACGGGGGTATCTTTGACTTTGATGTTAAAACAGATCGACTCGCTGAAGTTGATCGTTTATTAGAAGACCCAGAAATATGGCAAAACCCGGAAAACGCTCAAGAAGTTGGTAAAGAAAAAAAGTCCTTAGAAGCGATTGTGAATGTTCTTTCTTCCGTTACCTCTCAGGTAAAAGACATGGGAGAGCTATTAACATTAGTAATTCAAGAGAATGATCAAGAAACACTTGAATCTATTGAGCACGATCTAGCTCAAGCACAGGCAAAGATCGAAGATTTGGAATTTCGTCGCATGTTTTCGAATCCGATTGATAAAAATGGATGCTTTCTTGATATACAGTCCGGCGCTGGCGGAACAGAAAGTCAGGACTGGGCCGCAATGCTATTGCGAATGTACGCTCGATATACCGACGTTAAACTATTTTCCGCCGAAGTATTGGAGGAGTCACCCGGAGACGTTGCTGGTATAAAAAGTGCAGTTTTAAAGATCTCTGGCGAATATGCCTACGGTACATTAAGAACCGAGACGGGAATTCACCGACTGGTAAGAAAATCGCCATTCGATTCCAATGCAAAAAGGCACACCTCATTCGCTAGTGTTTTTGTATATCCAGAAGTCGATGACTCAATAGAAGTTGAGATTAATCCAGCAGAACTTAGAATTGATACATATCGAGCCAGCGGCGCTGGCGGCCAGCACGTCAACAGAACAGATTCAGCTGTACGTATCACTCACGTACCTACAAACACAGTGGTTCAGTGCCAAAACGACAGATCACAACATAAGAACCGAGCGGCGGCGATGTCAATGCTAAAGTCTAAACTTTACGAACTTGAACTTCGAAAACGACAATCTGAGCAACAAAAACTTGAGGACTCAAAATCAGATATTGGCTGGGGTCACCAGATAAGGTCTTACGTGCTTGATCAATCGAGAATAAAAGATTTACGTACCAACGTCGAAACTGGGAACACACAAGCTGTATTAGACGGAAACTTAGACATATTCATTCAGGCAAGTCTCAAACAGGGTCTCTAACCAATAGAGGATTACATGTCAGAAAATAACAACTCATCCCCAACAGAAGTAATCGATACAAATCAAATCATTGAAGAGCGTCGCTCCAAATTGAATAAGCTTCGAGAAGCTGGGAACGCATTTCCCAATGATTTCGAACGTAAAGATCTAGCTCAGGAAATTCATGACAAATACGGGAAGCAAGATAAAGAGAATCTAGAAGAATTAGACGCAAGCGCTACTGTAGCTGGAAGAATCATGCTGAAGCGTGTCATGGGAAAAGCCAGTTTCGCAACCATACAAGACATGTCTGGGCAAATTCAACTCTATATTAATAATGCAGGGATTGGAGATGAGGAACATTCAGCTTTTAAGCACTGGGATTTGGGTGATATTATTGGTGCCTCGGGCGTCCTATTTAAAACGAAAACAGGTGAACTCAGCATACGGGTGAATTCACTTCGCCTCCTAACTAAGTCACTACGCCCCCTCCCCGAGAAATTCCATGGTCTAACCGATCAAGAACAAAGATATCGGCAACGATATGTTGATCTCATTGTTACGCCTGAGGCAAAAAGGAATTTTCAAATACGATCAAAAGCGATACAGATTTTAAGGGCATTCTTTACGGATAAAGGATACCTTGAAGTTGAAACGCCTATGATGCAATCCATTCCTGGCGGTGCGACGGCAAAACCCTTTATTACTCATCATAATGCGCTAGACATGCAACTCTATCTGCGTGTTGCACCCGAACTCTATTTAAAGCGGCTTGTGGTTGGAGGCTTTGAAAAAGTTTTTGAAATCAATCGTAATTTCCGTAATGAAGGCATATCGACAAGGCACAATCCAGAGTTCACGATGCTAGAGTTCTATGAGGCTTTTCGCGATTATCGCTATTTAATGGCCCTAACGGAAACGATGCTGAAAGAACTCGCCGAGGCTTGCATTGGCTCTGCGCAAATCACTTATCAAGGACATAAGATTGACTTTGCTCAACCGTTCCAACGTCTCACTATGTCAGAGGCTATTAGCGCACATAACGAACAGTTCAGTTCGGATAACCTGAATGACTCAGAGTTTCTACGGGCAGAGCTTTCCAAACGCAAAGTTGCTTTTTATCCATCCGATGAAATCGGCATGCTTCAGCTTAAGCTATTTGAGGAGACTACAGAGGAGAAACTGATTCAACCAACCTTCATTGTCGCGCACCCTACCGATGTATCCCCGCTTGCTAGGAGTAATGATGAACACCCTGAAGTCACAGATCGGTTTGAGCTATTTATTGCAGGAAGAGAAATAGCGAACGGATTCTCTGAGCTCAACGATCCTGAAGACCAGGCAGAGCGTTTTAAGAGCCAGGCGGAGGCAAAAGCTCAAGGAGATGATGAGGCCATGTTTTATGATAGCGATTACATTCGAGCGCTCGAATACGGGATGCCACCGACCGCCGGTGAAGGAATCGGCATTGACCGTTTAATTATGCTTTTGACTGACAGTGCTTCCATCCGCGAAGTTATATTATTTCCACAAATGAGATCTGAATAGTATGCGTACAGAATCAAAAATACTCTGGAAGCCCTCAGCGGCCAGGGTTAAAGCGTCACATATAACTCAATTCATAAAATTCTTAAAAAATAAAAATATAGATAATAAACAGATAGATAAAATAGATTCATCAAGTAAGCTATATGATTGGTCTATTGAAAAACCCGCTGAATTTTGGAATATTCTTTGGGATTATAGCGACGTACTGTCTTCTAAAAAAGGACAGACCGTTCTCGCAAATCCTCACCAAATGCCCGGGGCAGAATGGTTTCCTGAAGCCCGCCTTAACTACGCTGAAAATCTTTTAAGACAAAGAGATGATCAAGAGGCCATTGTATTTCGTGGTGAAGGCCATGTCACAAACCGATTGACCTATGCCGAGCTCTACAACGCAGTATCAATTACGGCACAGGCACTTTCTCAAGAAGGGGTTAAAAAAGGGGATCGTGTAGCTGCCTTTCTCCCGAATCTTCCTGATACGATCATATTTATGTTAGCCGCAACCAGTCTCGGGGCCTTATGGTCGTCGTGCTCACCTGACTTTGGCTCGCAAGGCGTTCTGGATCGATTCGGTCAAATTAAACCTAAAATTCTCATAGGCGTTGATGGTTACTATTACAACGGTAAGCATATTGACACCACGGGAAAAATTCGTGAAATAGCAAAGTCACTTAAGTCACTTAAGAAAGTGGTGATTGTTCCATATACGACCCCGAAACCAAAACTCACTGCCATTAAGAAATCAGTTCTTTTAAACGATTTTGTGAAGCCTTTTAAACCTAGTCAAATAAAATTTAAACAGGTACCCTTTAATCATCCTTTGTTTATCATGTTTTCTTCTGGAACAACCGGAGTGCCTAAATGCATCGTTCACGGACACGGCGGTACGCTACTCCAACACTTAAAAGAGCACCAGCTTCACACCGATATCAAACCTGGAGATCGCTTTTTTTATTTCACAACCTGTGGTTGGATGATGTGGAACTGGCTTGTCAGCGGACTAGCCTCAAGAGCGACGTTGCTGTTATATGATGGCTCCCCTACCTACCCCAAAGCTGACACCTTGTTTGACTTCGCTCAGGAAGAAAGCATAACGGTATTTGGGACATCCGCAAAATATATTGATGCGATCAACAAGCTAGGAGTGAAACCGAAAAAAACTCATAAGCTAAAACAACTTAAAACCATTACTTCAACCGGTTCGCCATTATCTCCAGAGAGCTTTGATTACGTATATACAAGCATCAAAAAAGATGTACTCCTGTCTTCAATCGCCGGGGGTACCGATATTATTTCTTGCTTCGTACTCGGAGACCCGACGCTACCCGTTTATCGGGGTGAAATACAACGCAGAGGGTTCGGATTAAACGTACGAGTGTTCAATGATGCGGGAAAAGCTGTTGTGGGCGAAAAAGGAGAATTAGTGTGTATCAAACCCTTCCCTTCAATGCCTATTGGATTCTGGAATGACAAAGAAGACCGTAAATATCTCGGCGCGTATTTTTCTAACTTTGAGAATACTTGGTGCCATGGGGATTTCATTGAGTTAACAAAACGAGGAACGCTTGTAATTTATGGACGGTCGGATGCAGTTCTCAATCCAGGCGGTGTGAGAATCGGGACCTCAGAGATCTATCGACAAGTCGAAAAGCTTAACTCAGTTATGGAAAGTCTCGTTATTGGGCAAAACTGGCAGAGCGACACACGAGTCATACTTTTTGTTCGGCTGCGGGATGGGTTGGAGCTTGACGAGGGCCTTCGAACGCAAATCAAACGGACAATACGCGCAAACACGACGCCGCGTCATGTGCCTGAGAAAATATTGCAAGTCGCGGATATCCCGAGAACAAAGAGTGGAAAGATTGTAGAGCTAGCGGTCAGGAATATCGTTCATCGCGAAGCAATCAAAAACATAGAAGCACTAGCAAATCCGGAGGCCTTAGCCTACTTTAAAGATAGAACGGAGCTGAGTGACTAAGTTAATGAGCGACTCTTTGGTGCATAGAACCTGCACCGTTACGCTAGGTGAATGGTGAATGGTGAATGGTGAATAGGTTGTACGCTAGAACTTCATTCGAAGTTCGACTCGCACACCAGCTATATCCTCAAGATTTTTGCGCTCTCCAATAATACCGTCAGTTCTAAAAATCCAACGTCTAGAAATTGGTTTTTGATAGCGCACTCCGATCGCTTGTTGCTCGCCGGGCGCATTCCTAAGAAGGTCATTCTCATCACCAATTATTTGAAGATTGGCATATTCAACAATTAACTGCTGGTCAAGTGAGAACAAGTACATCACACCAAGCGCTCCACCGAACGTATCGTTAGCCGTGTCATCAAGCTTAGGGAAACCTGTGATACCGTCAGTCTCAAAATTAACACCAGTATTTTTGAGTATACCTGCTGCTCCCGTGGCTAAAGGCTGGGGGTTATCTTTTCCATAGAAGACATTAAAATACGGAACTAACGTTGATGGGAGATGTGTAATCCATGAATTCTCCACTAACAGGGCAAAACCATCGGCAGTTTGGTTCAATCCTGCAACAGGGTCTTGCCCAAAGTTAGCGAGCAAACGAACACTATTGGATATCTTTCCGCCGTAACGCTTCGTCCAAGCAATCATGACGTTGTTATAGTCCATTCGAAAGTCATCTCTATCGTCTGTCACACGTGCGTAGCCAGCCTCTAAGTAACCCTCTGCAACGTCCACGAATGTCGTCAAAGCGTAAAACTTACCGGCATTATCATCTGTCACACCATCCGTTATAAAAACAGGTGTGGTTACGTTATTCATACCTACGAAAAAAGTCGTATCAAAATTTGTAATATCGAATTTTGGTGAGTTCTTGGCTTGGGCCGTGACCGCCCCGCCAACAAACGCATCGTTGACCCAAAGACCATTTTGTAGGAATAGAGGAACCAGACCTACTGCAAACGGTAAATCAAACGTGGTGTACTCGTCAGTAAGCCCAGATTGAATATACCCCCAGTCACCTTCGAAAAAGAAGGTATCCGGATCAAAATCTAGCTCCGCTTGGAACCCTGTACCGTCAATTTCATCGACAGGTGTACCACCTAACTCCAAACGTGTCTGCTTTCCACCATCATCAAGAGGCTTCACAAACATGTGTAACCGCTCGGTGGCGGTGAGGTTCAGGTCAAATTCTAAATTCAACTGAGAGGCCAACTGCGTATTCTCCGCAGCACCGTTATCATTGGCTGCTAGTACAGTTCTCCAATCGCCA
The DNA here is from genome assembly GCA_009886305.1 of Betaproteobacteria bacterium. Taxonomy (GTDB): domain Bacteria; phylum Pseudomonadota; class Gammaproteobacteria; order Burkholderiales; family Eutrophovitaceae; genus Eutrophovita. The sequence continues at coordinate 5,318 of QXZO01000117.1, read as the reverse complement.
TAAACTAAAAACTGGGGTCGTACCAAGTTCTTGGCGCCCACAAGATTTATTCCCGACCCAAAATCACCCTCTGAGTACATGGGGTAACCCCATTCAATAAGAGGACGAGGCTCATCAATCGCGGTTTTTCCGCCATAAACTACCAGTTGCTCTTCCGGATCATATGGAGCGGTATAAACTGGATCAGGCTTAAACCCAGTAGCGTCGTATTCAGTCGGGCTGGCGCTCTCGTCCATTTCCGGTGGCTCCTGGTGTCCATAGTGCTCAGGGCTACTACTTCGATATTCAAGGACCGTGTCAGCCTGTCCTTTTCTCTCAAACTCTAGCTCTTGTGCTAGGCTCAACGAGGGAACACCTAGCGCAACACTCGTTAACGCTAATAAAGTTCTTATTCTTGTGATCACTTATTTAACCTCAAATTCAACCGCATACGGATGAATGTCCAGCATCCATTCATTAATGGAGCGCTCCATATCCTGCGTAGCACCAACGAACTTCATGAAATACAAAGGTTCCGCTCGACTTCTCATCCGCGCAAGAATCTTATAGGTGCCCTTTTTTGTCATCTTCTCGGCGGGAACCTTGTATTTAGCGTCTCTCCAGCCCAACGGAGGGATGGATCGACCTTCCATTCTCACCAATGGTGGGTGATTCTGCACAGAAGTTGGCACTGCTGAGGGTCTCAAAAATGGTTTTTGATCCACGTCAAAATTCACTGGTAGATACATCTCGCGATCCGTACCTTTGATGTTTGTCGTTAGAAATTTCGTTTGGAAGTTAACCAATTGCTCATCGTAAGCAATCTTACCCGCTGCGACGTCCAACGAATGTATATCAGCCATGTCGCCATAACTATCGACATAACCCGATTCAAATATGCGCTCGCCGTCTGGATCGAGAACCGCGACATTCATCCAAATTTCTGGCTGTGCACCGAGTGAACCGGAAGGCAAATTATGCCCCTCATCCACATTTGTGACCCTAAAGCGGATCTTAAGCGGCTTGCCAACCTCCGGGGTATCCCCATCAAAAAATGGACCGTCAATCCTTGACCCATTCTCCATAACGGCCTTACGGTCGAGTTTTTTGTCCACGAGAAGTTTTTGATTTTGCTTCACTATATGTCTTGCCCAAAGGCGATCTTCAGGGTCTGACCACGTATCTGGAAAGTCTGGAGAGTCGACCTCCCCACGTTTGAGCTTTTCTTCCCAATCCGCATCGCCCCATGCTGCTCTGTAATCAAATGTTAACCACTCTTTAATACTCCAACGCAGTGCGCGGGGATTAAATGGGAAGATACCGGGATGTGCGATCGGGTATCCCGGACCATAAAAAGCATGATTCGAATGTTTTTTGTCCAAGTCTCCGACGACTCGGCCATTAACAATTGCCGTAGGCCACTTATCATAACCTTTGGCTTCACCAGGAACTTTGCCCATGTGACAATCTTGGCACGTCACTCCTTTACGGAAGGCCGGTGAATCACGATACTGCTCCCACACAACCTCGAGCTTTATACCTAAATTTACCTTGACTTGGTGACATGACACGCAAAATTCTGAGGTACCAATTTGGTCAAACACTGACACCCCGCCATGAATCGGGGTTCCGGGCTTACCGGGTGTGTTACTGATGCGGTATTCCTCCTGATTCTCAATAACCTCCGCGAAATTGCCACCACTGTCACCGGTATTGTAAACAGGATCGTATATGGTTCCAGGATTGATATGTCGCTCACCATTCACTTTACCGAATTGCGCGTTTACCCTGTGGCAGGTAATACACGTAATACCTTCTCTAGCTACGATACTTCTATCCCATAAAGGAAGCTCTCTAGGTTCGCCTTTCTGGGTCCCAACTTGCTGATGGCAACGAGTACAAAAAGTACCCATTGTTCCATCGGTCAAAGCGTTCACCGCCTGCTCGAACTTATGAAACATCGGGGAGACAGACGCATACGCATGGTTTGACGAGGCCCATTCCCAAAAAACTTTTTGGTGACACATGGCACATTTCGTTGCGGATGGAAACTCATCCTGCATCAAAATCTCCAAATGAGCGCCTGTCCCACTCGTCAACTCGATTGGGTTTGTCTCAGCAAACGAAGATGAGAACGTAAACGTAGCAAAAAACGCTACTAGGACCTTAAGCCACAAAGAACCGAACCTTTTCATACTTCTGATTGCTCCCTCTCAGTTAAAGCCAATCTGAGATTCATATTCAGATTGGCCATTGATACTAGATAAAATCACTTACGGGCCGCAGCCAAAGATTTAAGTGCGGCTGTGTAATTAGCAGACGTATATTCCTCCGATTTATCGATTGCAGTATACGCCTTGGCAAGAGCCTCGTTGTATCCTTGCAAATCATCTGAAGCGTCAGTTGCTTCAATCGCGGCTAGAATCGAGCCTATGGCCATTGTCGCCTGCTCTGCGGTAATTAAATCAACAAATTCGCCCTTCAAACCCTCTGCTACAAGTGCATCGTAAATTTTCCACATTGCTGATACATCAAAATCGGAAGCAGCGAATTTATCGACCAAACTATTTACGGTTCCGGATAAGTCCCCAAGCGCTTTCATTGTTGCTTCTTGCCCCTTTGAGGAAGACTCATGTAACGCGCGAGTTTGATTTAAAAGCGTAGCCGACATTGCCGGATCCACAGCATTCGCAAGCACACGAAGCATGACTAAATTTGAGTCGTTAAGGCGTGGCACTCCCGGCCCGATATTAACTGACTCACGCTTCTCCCACCGCGGCTCTTCCATTGAATGGTGACATGCATAACAATCAAAATAGAAGAGTTCTGGGAAAATACCAGCCGAGTTTCTGTTTTTATCCATTAAAGCTTCAACTGTTATTTGTGCAGCCATCGCTTGGCCCACAGCCCAGACCTTCACTCCGCTAGATTGTTGTTTCCTTTGTTTGTAATCAGCATCAATACGGTAGTGAGCTGGCTGATTTGCGGTAAATGTGTCCAACTCAAACGCTAACCTCGGGTGCCCAGCCCCCATTATTCTGTGGGTAATAGATTTTCTTGAGTCGCTTAAATGACAACTTAAGCATAATTTTGCCCGAGCCTTGGGATCTTCCGTCGGATATATTCCTGCATTAAGATAATC
>QXZO01000117.1:0-2187 GCA_009886305.1 Betaproteobacteria bacterium | reverse complement strand
CCTCTCTCTGTCCAAAACCGGACACATGCAACCCGAGCCACTCTACGGCGCCACCATGACAAGACTCACAACCAACACCATCGGCAATGTCGAAGTTTTTCGACCGCAGTTCTTTAGGGACGTTATCTGTATGACAATCGAGACAAGCTTTTTCCTGACGCGCATCCTCGATACCGAGATTTTTGGCAATTCTCTTACCTCGGTCCGAACTTAAAGCGTCATAGGCGCCAGAGTGGGGATCGTCAGTACTCCAAGTTACGAACTCATTTTGGAGCACAGCAGAATTAGCCCACGGTTTAGCAGCGCCATGACAAGTTGAGCCTCCACAAGTCTGGCTACCTAATCGGGCCTTACCCGAGTAGTGGGGCAGCTCTGGTTCAGCTTGAACACTAACTGCAGACACACTCAGCATTAAGCCAGATATAACACTAACCAACAGTGCCTTGAGGCTCCTTGAGACGTTTCGTCTCGAATAGTTTGTTTTACTACCTGCCCGAACTTGGGTTGGTCTAACAATGCTCGTCTTCATTGCTTCACCTCTGCTTTAATTTTATTTTCCTTATGAAATTCATGACAGCTAGTACACGTAGTTGGCACTAAACTCCCATTATCTCCCCCATGACAATCTTTACATACTGAAACTGATGGCAACAATAAATCGCTCGCCTCTTCCGATTGATCTGCCGAGTGACACTCAGCGCAAGAAGACGACGTATGTGGTGCGTGATTGAAGTGTCCTTTTTGTAGGTACAACTCTGTTTCTGGAATGTCTACCAAGGTCCAATTTAGCGGATCATTCTTATCCTCAACGATTTCATGACAGGTACCACATAGCTTTTTACCAAAATGCCCTCCAATCACCTTATCCGCTTTACTCTCTGCCCAGGCAAGCGCCTCCTGTTTTTGTATAGCGGTGGTCTGACTTCCAGGAATACGTCGGACTACCTTTGGCGCAGCTTCACCGTCACTCGGTTTGAACCCACCATAAAGAGCTATTGATGCGTAAGCGTCTCGGATGTACTGTTTCGCGATTTTAACGTCCGCATGCGGGATCATCCGATCAGGTGCATTTGGCTCAAAATGAAGACTGTGACAGTCAGCACAAACTGCTTCAAACTCAGGTTTAGCCATTACCGTACCCGTCACATCAGCTTGATGACAGGAGTCACAATTCAGAACGCGCCGCTCGCCCATCGGACCGTCAGGCACTTTCATACCCTCTTTGTCCAAGTGTTGTTTATGCGAGAACTTTAACCCTGCTTTAGGCCTGTTAGCCGCATCCTCATAGTCAAAGGCGCCGTGGGATTCAAATGAAACAATATCTTTAAGATTGGACTGCCCATTTGTGACAGAGGCAATATTACCGTGACAATCACTACAAAATTCTTCCGAGTTTAAAACCAATGCTTCTGAACCTTCATGCTCTTTATGGCAACTCTGACATGCCGAATCACTGATCGATGCATTCGGAAATTTTACGGTATCAACATGCTCATGGGCCTCTGTATGGCAGCTGGAACAGGTCTCATTAGCCACTTGCTGAAATGGCTCTTGATGACATGCACTGCAATCGGTACCTAAAATTTTATGTGACGATGATAGGTGCCCGGATTGCCAAAACTGTCTCATCGAGACGGGAAGTATCTCTCCTTCACCACTGTGATTGGCATCGCGAATTTCTTTAACTGTGCGAGGGCCATCAGCCTCTAATACGACTCGATTTGCCTCGCCATTAAAGTGTTCTACAAGTGGGATAGCCAGAAACACAACAGCAATGACGACACCAATCGCGATAGACCACGGTTTTGCCTTGATACCTAGATCTTCGACGCTTAATGTCGAACGTTCCGTAAGAGCATCCCGAATATTTTCTAAAGGATAGATTAATTCAAGGGTAATTATATAATCCGCGTCGCCACCTTCGGGGGCTGCGAGCAACTGAAGCGCATAGGGGCCAACTTCAAAATTGTCTCCGACGTTTATTCGACCACTGGTTACTGTGTGTCCATCGATCTTAATAGTCGCTTGACCGGCGGCATCAATGTAAACACCTCCATCTCGCTCAACCAAAGTCGCTTGGTGCAGCAACGCTCTTGGATCGTTGAGAAAGACCTCAACGTCGGCTCCTCGCCCCAACCGAATTGGCGTACCAGTAATACTTTTATCACGAGAAACCAGATCACCGGA
>QXZO01000116.1:406-2668 GCA_009886305.1 Betaproteobacteria bacterium | reverse complement strand
AGCGGATCATTAGAAGACGGAAAACACTTCGCCCATTGGACCGACCCTTACCCAAAGCCGTCTTATCTTTTCGCTATGGTACTCGGACGGCTGGAGAAGAATGAGGAGGAGTTCGTCACAACCTCAGGAAGAAGTGTTGCCTTGCAGATTTACGCGCCCGCTCACCAAATTGAACAAACCAGCTTCGCGATGGAAGCACTAAAGAGATCCATGCGTTGGGATGAAAAACGCTTTGACCTCGAGGTAGACCTAGACCAATACATGATCGTGGCAGTTGATGATTTCAACATGGGGGCGATGGAAAATAAAGGTTTAAATATTTTTAACACGAAGTACATCCTTGCCAACCAAAATCTTTCCACCGACAGAGATTTTATGTTGTTGGACAGGGTTGTTGCTCACGAATACTTCCATAACTGGACAGGAAATCGCGTCACTTGTCGAGACTGGTTCCAGCTGAGCTTGAAAGAAGGGCTAACTGTCTTTCGAGACCAAGAGTATGGAGCGGACACCTACTCTAGAGGAGTGCAGCGTATTCAAGAGGTTCGTGGACTTAGAACAACTCAATTCCCTGAAGATGCAGGGCCTATGGCACACCCGATAAGACCCGACGCTTACGTAGAAATTAATAACTTTTACACCGCTACTGTATACGATAAGGGGGCCGAGGTTGTTCGAATGATTCACACCTTATTGGGGGAGGAAACGTTCCAACTCGGGATGAGGACATACTTCGAACGACACGACGGGTGTGCCGTAACGACAGAGGAGTTTGTGTCTGCGATGGAACATGCCTCAAGCCAAGATTTATCCAATTTTAGGCATTGGTACACTCAGGCAGGCACACCAACGGTAAAAGTATCGGGCAAATATAATGCGTCGAGCCAAGAATACATACTCGACTGTCACCAATCATTCGCGGGAGAAAAATTTAAAACAAATAAGCCCGCGCACATTCCGATCAAAATCAAACTTCTTCAACCGAATGGGCTCTCACAAGAGGAGCAGACCATATCGCTGTTAAAGTCGCGCGAATCTTTCACCTTCAAGAACGTAACGCAACCACCCATTCCTTCATTATTTCGAGAGTTTTCGTCTCCAATCATCCTGGACTTCGAGTATACCGATGAGGAGTTACTTTATTTACTGGCTCATGATGATGACGCATTTAACCGCTGGGAAGCAGGACAGCAACTACAAAGTCGCTTTATGCTGAATTCCATGTCCTTACTGGAGAGGCATCTAAAGCCAACCCAGAATTCTCAATTTATTGACGTTTTATCTACATCTCTAAATGAGGTTAATGATGATCCAGCATTAATCGCAGAACTCTTCTCAACCCCGGCTGAAAGCCATCTAGCTGAGTCGTGCATATCAGTTAATCCTGACTTATTACACGCAACTCGTAATGCATTAAGAGCACAAATAGCAGGTGCGCTCGAAACCCAATTACTGCAAGTCTACCGCGATCATTCGAGTGCTGATCGCTATTCTCCGGATGCGAGATCTGCCGGACAACGTGCTATCAAAAATGTCTGTTTGCAATTACTTGTTGAAACAGAAAAAGATGAATATGTGGACTTATGCCTTCGACAAGGTGAGACGGCAACTAACATGACAGACGAATATGCCGCTCTTCAATCTATTGTTCACACGGATAGGGTCGAACGAGAGGGCGCATTAACGAGCTTTCACAGTAAATGGAAGTCGGAGCCACTCGCGATGGATAAGTGGTTCGCTGTACAAGCCGGTTCACGCGTAAAAGATACCGTAGAGCGAGTTGAAAGACTGATCCACCACCCGTCATTCGACATAAAAAATCCAAATAAGGCATTCGCCCTATTAAGAACTTTCGCTTCGAACCATGTTCACTTCCACCGTCCAGACGGGGCGGGCTACAATCTAATTTCCAGTGCAGTCATAGAAATTGATAAACTCAATCCACAAGTCGCCGCTCGAATTGCGCGTAGCTTTGACAGATGGAAAAAATTTGATAACAAGCGCCAATCTCATGCGAAATTGGCATTAGAAAAAATTATCAATCAACCTAAGCTATCAAAAGATACCGGTGAAATCGTTTCTAAAACCCTGAAAGGATAAGGTGCAGACTCAATGGTAAAACCTAAGGTTACTGTTTATCACAATCCAAGATGCAGCAAGAGTCGCAACACGTTAGCTTTGCTACAAAAGAACGGCGTCAAACCACTGATCGTGGAGTACTTGAAGGCGCCTCTCAACTCTCGGCAAATCTCTGAGTTGTGC
>QXZO01000116.1:0-396 GCA_009886305.1 Betaproteobacteria bacterium | reverse complement strand
AGAAGCTTAAAATGAGTCCCACAAAATTACTGAGAACGGGTGAGGCTACTTTCAAGGAATATTATTCGGGGCAAAATCTGGATGACAAGGACGCGATTAATGCAATGGTTAGCCACCCCATTTTAATGGAACGCCCTATCATCGCGTGTGGCGACCAAGCTATTATTGGAAGACCACCGGAGAACGCACTCACTATTTTGAAGACGTGAAATCTCCCCAAAGGTTCTGAACACTGCAACAGCGGGCAAATTTTAATCTAAAACGTGAGAAACCAAACCATCAGCCAGTTTCGGCTCAAACCAGGTTGATTTAGGCGGCATAACTTGACCTCCATCAGCAACACGCATCAATTCCTCGATTTTGGTTGGAAAAAGAGAAAAGGCGCACGCCATTTCG
>QXZO01000115.1:24935-35785 GCA_009886305.1 Betaproteobacteria bacterium | reverse complement strand
CACCGATATAGCGTGCAGTAATTTTTTTATTCGGCAACGCCACTGGCGCTACTTCGACGGTACTAATATCCAATTGATATAGTGAAACTTCCCTCATGAATAAGCGCACGAGGCTCAACCGTTGATTGGCTAGCTTTTTGAAATTCTCGGAATCCTCATTCAATAGCCACTCACTAATCTTACTTCCCCACTTTGCAATAGCAGTTTGTCTCAGGGACGACAAATCTCGCTTTAAATTCACTCTATGGGTTCGAACGGCATTCAGCTGATATTCGATATCCAGCAACTCACGCCGGGAAATACTTTGCCGATCCTCATACAGTAAATTGGCATGCTTATATGCTTCAGCAAGATGCCCCTCCTCAACCGCTTTAGTCCGATCTGAGTTCACCAGCGCAATTAGCTGAGCTCGAATATCCACAAGACCAGCAACATCAAGGACTTCTCCGAACACCTGGTAATCTGATTGATGATACGTTGCGTTCAGTGACACAAGTTCAATTCCGGCCATGCTCTGATCTCTAGCCTCTAAGTGAACCATTGAAAGGCCATTCTCATAGGTCAAAGAGTCCCGAGTCTCTATCTCTTCCTCATAGTCAGATTCACTGAATAAAAAATCATCCCGATTCAAAGTGACTAAGAGTAGCAAGAGCAAGCCCACCAAAACGGTAAGCCCACCAATAACCAAGTTATAGTGCCGCTTATTCAACTGGATCTTTCAACTGATGGTTCATGCTAGCTAAAATCTTATATTGAAATACTAAAGGAGTTTGACATGAATCTTCGAGCGCAGCGAGAGCGGTGAAAAAGTCGGACGTTTGATCAATAAACTCCTCTGCTAAATCAATATACGATAGTCGCTCATCATATAGATCCACTCGGCTGATGTTGCCGACGCCAAATTTCTCTTCTACTCCCAAAAAAATGTCACTCGCTCGATGCAGGTTCAGGCGGCTCTGTATTAAACCTAACCGAGCAGATTGAGCGATTGCATGACGTCCTTCAACCTGCGACAGGATATTAATTTGTCTTTCTTTAACTTGAAGGCGTTTTAAGTTCCGTAAATTTTCAGCTCTCAATACTAAGGCTTCGGACTGTCTTGGCAACGTTAAACCTAGAGCAAAATTCCATATTTTGTCACCTTGATCCCAAAAGTATCCCGGAGAGATTGAAATTTCTGGATACTGCTTTATTAGAGCTAACTTCAATTCAACATCTGCAAGTCCAAAATCAACTAGTGATTCCTGCAAATCAACTCTGTTAAGTAGCGCTGCGCTCCGATAAATCTCCGCACCCCCGATATCTAAAGCGGCATCTAAAGTAAGGCTTTTCATTTCAAACTGCTCTAGATCAATCGCTGGTATACCAATTAATCTGGCCATTATGGATAAGATCTCTAACCTCTCCATATCAAGAGTCAACTCATGCTTACGAAATATACCTAGGTCATATTGTCTTTTGTTCAATTGCTCACGGCTTGCAAATCCATAAGACAACCTAGTCTTAACAAGATCTACCAACTCTTGCGCTAACTTAATTTTCTGAGTGTTGAGTGCCTGCTTAGATACGTTCGCATTCCATCTAAATAAATTATTCCGAAGAGCCGCATGGAGCAGCCATATTTCCTGGGTTAGGTTTAAGGTGGCATCATCTACGTACAGTAGTGATTTTTCAGAAAGTACTTTCTGTTTTTTTTCCGAGAAAAAAGGGAGGCCAACAGCAAAACCTAACCCCCAAGGCTCCTCTCCATTCACTTCTTTCGTATGGTACTCAGTCGCGACTTGAATCGTTTTCTGTATTTTCAACTCGGACAATTTAGCGGACACCTCGAATAACTCCTGATTTTTTCGAGCAACCTCTAATCTTGGACTGAAATAGAGTGCGGTATACATGAGTTCTTCAAGCCCCCACTTCGCAGGTGGCCATGGTCGGTCATAGCCCGCCTTCGATACAAACGCAGTTAGGCTTTCACGAGTTACGTCCCTGCTGTCAAACTCTTGGGTTATTTGGTCTGAATCAGGTGGGTCCGATACATAACTTTTAAACTGCGCGCATCCACAGAGACCGACGAAAATAATCCCAAAAGCAAGATATCGAATGGAACTAATGCATAAGTGTAGCTTGAGCGTAAGCATCTTTAATGCGTCACCGTCAATCTGGCTCAAACGACGACCCTTAAAGAACGACGTCTTTCCGGACAAGAGAGCCTGAAGCATATTTAAACTTGTGGATTAACTTTTTCTAGGCCCGACTGTAGCTTGTTGACAGCATTCAAGTAAGCTTTGGCGGAAGCCACGACAATGTCTGTGTCAGCCCCGTGGCCATTAACAATCTTACCGCTTTTTGCTAACCTAACACTAACCTCACCTTGGGAATCTGTTCCGCTGGTAACTGCATTTACAGAATAAAGTTGAAGATCTGCCCCGCTAGAAACTATAGATTCAATGGCTTTGAAGGTAGCGTCCACTTGTCCGCTACCTGAGGCATCTGCGCTCTTCTCTTCGTTATCCTCTGATAAAAATACAGTAGCTCTTGGTGCCTCACCGGTTTCAAAATGCGCTTTTAAGGATAGTAACTTGAAACGCTCATCGTCTTGGCTAATCGCCTCATCGGACGAAATCAACATAATGAGATCTTCATCAAAAATCTCGTGCTTTTTATCCGCTAACTCTTTGAATCGAGCAAACGTAGCGTTCATTACTTCTTCACCACTAATCTCAATACCTAACTCGATTAATCTTTGCTTAAATGCATTTCGGCCCGAATGCTTACCAAGGACCAACTTGTTTGTAGACCAGCCCACGTCCTCGGCCTTCATGATTTCATAAGTTTCCCGATGCTTTAATACCCCATCTTGATGGATACCAGATTCGTGAGCAAAAGCATTGGCGCCAACAATAGCTTTATTAGGTTGGACAGGGAAACCAGTCACTGCAGACACTAATTTTGATGCAGGGACAATTTGAGTTGCATCAATTCTCGTATCGCATTGGAAAAAATCTTGGCGAGTCCGAACTGCCATGACTATTTCTTCCAAAGACGCATTACCTGCTCGCTCTCCGAGGCCATTCACAGTGCATTCAATTTGTCGCACACCTGACGCGATGGCCGCTAATGAATTCGCTACAGCAACCCCTAAATCATTATGACAATGAACGGACCATACAGCTTTATCCGCATTAGGTATGCGAGTCATAAGATTTTGCATTAACTCCGCGAACTGTTCTGGCATGGTATAGCCAACCGTATCTGGAATATTAATTGTCCTGGCGCCCGCCTTAATCACAGCCTCGACAATTCTGCATAAATAGTCTAGCTCAGACCGACCAGCATCCTCGGGAGAGAACTCTACGTCTTCACATAGCGAACGAGCGAGCTTCACTGATTTAACTGCTTGCTCTAAAACTTGATCACCACTCATTCGTAATTTCCTCTCCATATGAATAGGAGAAGTTGCGATAAATGTATGTATTCGTGCACTGTTAGCTGGTTTGACTGACTCAGCCGCGCGTCGGATATCATTTTCCGAAGCTCTCGCTAAACCGCAAACCGTACTGTCCTTAATCGCTTGCGCCACCGCTCTAACAGATTCAAAGTCACCATTACTCGCCGCAGGAAAACCAGCCTCAATTACATCAACCCGCATTCTTTCAAGTTGCTTCCCAATACGCAGCTTTTCCTCACGAGTCATCGAGGCACCAGGACTTTGCTCTCCATCCCGCATGGTTGTATCAAAAATTATCAAACGGTCACTCATATAGACACCCAATTTATCAAGTTTACTTATCCAACTTAGACCAATCTATTACACCATTAGCAAACAAAAAATTGATTCTAATCGTCATAAACATCGCCATTTATAAAGACTGAATCAATACAACCTGCAAACTAACATTAAGACGAAACATAAAGACTATAACAGCTAGGATTATTACATAGCCACGGCAAATCAAGATAAAAACCAGGAAAAACGCAGAAATGAACTATTCTTTTAAATCTTTTTTGACGCGTCGATCGTGGAAATACGACAAGATCCAAGCTACAAATCCAGATAAAAAATAAGATAAGAAGCTTAAAAAGAGCAGTTCAGGCAGATTGTCAGCTAAATTGATAACTAAGATGACAAAGAAAGAAATCAAAACGACAACGGAGAAAGGAACCGTCTTTCTTATATTAATATTCTTGCCACTGTAGTACCTAATGTTACTAACCATCGTAAAGCCAACAGTAACGGCGAGCACCCATGCGACCCATGGTAGACCCTGAAAGTCATTAGCGGTAGTTGCCCATATAAATCCCGCGATCACTCCGGCTGCAGCCGGGCTTGGCAACCCTTGAAAATAAGAGTCATCTTGGGTATCCGAATTTGTATTAAAGCGCGCCAAACGAAGTGCAGCACAGCCAACATAAATAAAAGCTGCGACCCACGCCAACTTTCCACCTATTGAGCGCAGTTCAGCTTCATAGAGAACAAGCGCCGGAGCCGCGCCAAAAGCCACCATATCTGCCAGCGAATCGAACTGGGCACCAAACGCAGATTGAGTCTGAGTGAGTCGTGCCACTCGACCATCTAAACCATCGAATATCATGGCAGCGAAAATACCGATCGCCGCCAATCCAAACTCATGATTCATCCCTTGGACAATGGCATAGAAGCCTGAAAACAACCCACAGATAGTAATCGCGTTAGGTAGCCAGAAAAACCTCTGTCGTCGACTATGCAATCTGTCCTCAGCGTTCAAAAGTGTTTTATCTTCGTTGTCCACAACCTAAGGTTACTCTAGCATAGGCAACTCGGCTACCAGCGTCTCACCGCCCACAACCTTATCACCCAAGCTCACTAAGGTTTTTGTTTCTTTTGGCAAATATAAATCAACCCTTGATCCAAACCTAATAAAACCAAAACGATCACCTTTGCGCACCTCAGACCCCTCATTGACGTAACAAAGAATTCGTCTAGCAATCAAACCAGCTATCTGAACGCAGGTCACTTTGTGGCCATGTTTTGTAGTCAATAGAAGCGCATTTCGTTCATTGTTATCAGAGGCCTTGTCAAGCGCGGCATTGAAGAACCTGCCAGGATGATACTGCTTTGTATCCACAATCCCAGATACAGGTATCCGATTTGAGTGAACATTAAAAACGTTCATAAAGATACTGATTTTTAAACATTCCTGATTGGTATAAGGATCTTTCACTTCATCAATTACGATAACTCGACCGTCCGCCGGAGCACTAACGGAGTCATCTCCTTCTATCGTGATCCGAGGTGGGTCACGAAAAAACTGCAAAACAAATACAAAGAGCAGCCACATTGGGATAGCTAGATAAACAGAGTAAACCGAGCTTAAACCAGCCAATATGGCAGCGAGCGCTAGGAAGGGCCATCCTTCCTTAGCGATTATTGGATGTCGATGATCGTTCATGTAAGTTTTAAGCAAACTGCATCAATTTTTTTGCAACTACACGTAGGGCAATCCAGCATAGCTATATGCGTCGTACAAGCTTAGTTCTTTGATTTATCGACCAGCCTGTTCGCTTTGATCCAAGGCATCATTGCACGAAGTTTATTACCCACCTCTTCAATTTTATGCTCTCCAGCAATCCGTCTTACTGAAGTGAGCTTGGTATTTCGTGTTTTGTTTTCGAGTAAGAACTCTTGAGCATAAACGCCTGTCTGAATCTCTTTTAAGATTCGTCTCATCTCGTTTTTACTTTCCTCGTTAATGATTCTTGGCCCCCGAGTGATATCTCCATACTCAGCATTATTTGAGATGGAATATCGCATATTCGCAATTCCACCCTCATAAATTAAATCAACGATTAGCTTTAATTCATGTAAACACTCAAAATAAGCCATCTCAGGCGCGTAACCGGCCTCCACAAGAACCTCAAAGCCTGCTTGAATTAACGCTGTAGTTCCACCACATAAAACAACCTGCTCACCGAAAAGATCAGTCTCAGTCTCTTCTCTAAAATTCGTCTCGATAATACCAGCCTTACCACCACCAATTGCGGCAGCATAGGATAGAGACACATCTTTTGCTTTACCAGACGCATCTTGATGAATAGCGATTAAACAAGGAACACCACCACCTTGCGCATAGGTGGACCGGACCGTATGTCCCGGCGCCTTCGGCGCAACCATGATGACATCAATATCTTTATCTGGGTCGACCTGACCAAAATGCACATTAAAACCATGTGCAAAGCCGACAGCAGCTCCTTTTTTAATATTTGGCTTGACATCGTTTTCGTAAACTTCAGCAATATTCTCATCAGGAAGCAGCAACATAACAACGTCTGCTCCTTTAACGGCTAAGCCCATCTCTTTAACCGCAAAACCCGCCTTTTTTGCTTTTGTCCATGAAGCCCCGCCCTTACGCACGCCAACAGTGACAGTAACGCCAGAGTCTTTTAAATTTAACGCATGCGCGTGTCCTTGAGAGCCGTATCCGAGGATCGTCACCTTCTTGCCTTTGATGAGTCTTATTTTTGCATCTTTATCGTAAAAAACCTTCATGATTACCTCGCATCAAATGTATTTCGTTGTTAATAAAGGGGGCGTGTTTAGATCTTTAAGATTCTGTCCCCACGCCCAATACCTGACGCCCCTGTCCTAACTGTTTCAAGGATTGCCTCTCGATCTAATGCATCAAAAAAAGCATCCAATTTCGCCCCAGTCCCGGTCAGTTCGATCGTATACGTTTTATCCGTAACGTCTAAAATGCGCCCTCTAAATATGTCGGAAATGCGTTTCATCTCCTCACGATCCTTCGCCACAGCACGCACTTTCACGAGCATTAGTTCTCGCTCAATATGACTGCCCTCTGTGAGATCAATGACCTTGACCACGTCAACTAGTTTGTTTAACTGTTTAGTGATCTGCTCTAACACTTCGTCCGATCCAATTGTAACGATCGTCATCCGCGACAACGATGGGTCCTCGGTAGGAGCCACCGTCAAAGATTCGATATTATATCCTCGCGCCGAAAAGAGTCCTGCTACTCTAGATAGAGCTCCTGACTCATTCTCCAAAAGCAATGAAAGAATATGCCTCATAGTAATTACCTTATTCGATCAAAAGTTTAATCTGAAGAGCCATCTAGAATCATTTCTGATAAACCTTTGCCGCCTGGGATCATCGGGTAGACATTTTCAGCTTGGTCAGTAATGAAATCCATAAAGACCAAGCGATCCTTGAGGGCTATTGCCTCTTTCAGAGCTCCCTCAACATCAGACGGGTTTTCGATACGCATTCCTACGTGACCATAAGATTCCGCCAACTTTACGAAGTCAGGCAATGCATCCATATAAGACTCTGAGTGTCGGTTTCCATGGAAAAACTCTTGCCACTGACGAACCATACCCAAATAACGGTTGTTAAGTGTGATAACTTTAATCGGTAAATTATATTGCTTAGCAGTTGACAACTCCTGAATGCACATCTGAATACTCGCCTCGCCCGTGATACACGCTACTAGCGCATCAGGATAAGCAAATTGACAACCCATTGCGTAGGGTAACCCGACCCCCATCGTCCCTAGGCCCCCAGAATTAATCCAGCGCCTTGGTCGATCAAACTTATAGTATTGAGCGGCCCACATTTGATGCTGACCAACATCTGAAGTGATAAATACATCCTCGTTTTTTGTCAATTCATAAAATGTTTGTACAACTGACTGAGGCTTGATCACCGTGTCGGATACCCCAAATTTGGAGCAGTCTTTTTCACGCCATACCGATATTTGCTTCCACCAAGTATCAACGTCCGGCTTAACTGAACCCTTTGAAAGGTCAGCAACGTGCTGGAGCATTGACTTTAAAACTTCATTAACGTCTCCAACAATTGGTATATCAACTTTAACCCGTTTAGAAATTGATGAGGGATCTACGTCAACGTGAATAATCTTACGATTGACACTCATAAAATGTTCAGGATTTCCGATTACTCGGTCATCAAACCTAGCGCCTATCGCCAACAAAACATCGCAATCTTGCATCGCCATGTTAGCCTCGTAGGTACCATGCATTCCCAACATTCCCAAAAATAACGGATCCGTTGCAGGAAAGGCTCCGAGACCCATCAACGTATTCGTGCATGGATAACCTAGAGCATGAACGAATTGAGTCAATAAATCGGAGGCATTACCCATTATGATACCGCCACCCGAGTAAATCATGGGGCGTTTTGCAGATAACAATAGTTCGACGGCTTTCCTTATCTGCCCTGAGTGGCCTCGAGTCACCAAGTTATATGATCTCAGTGACACAGACTTCGGGTAAAAATAATTAGTCGTTTCTAACGTTATGTCTTTAGGGATGTCCACTACCACCGGACCTGGTCTGCCTGTGGCCGCTATGTGAAACGCCTTTTTGATCGCGGGAGCAATATCCTGTGCTCGTTTAACCAAAATATTGTGCTTCACACACGGGCGAGTAATCCCAACCGTATCCACTTCTTGGAACGCGTCTTCTCCAATAGCTTTGGTGGGAACTTGGCCTGTTAAAACGACCATCGGCACGGAGTCCAGATGGGCTGTAGCAATACCACTGATGGCATTAGTAACACCTGGACCAGACGTGACCAGCGCAACGCCTACCTTTCCGGTAGCTCGCGCGTACGCATCAGCGGCGTGCACCCCAGCTTGCTCATGCCGCACCAAAATATGCTTAACTTTATCTTGCTTGAATAATTCGTCATATATAGGTAACACCGCTCCGCCGGGATACCCAAAAAGGAATTCAACCTGCTCCTCCGCCAAACAGCGCGATACAATCTCAGCCCCCGAAAGCTCGGCAACTTGCCCCCCCGTCATTTCCATGTGCTCACCTAGCGCCCAGCGCTTTTACAAAAGAAAACGTTCCACGATACCTTCTGGGAGCTTTGCCGTCAACAAACAAAGACTTAGACGTAATTTATAGGTAAGCTCACAAGGAGGCGGCTAACCAATTGGACCACTCCTCAAAGATCGCTGGATCTCGAGCCGCAATAACGGGACGGGATAAGTTCTCATCGCACCAAAAAGGACCTTTTGTAAAGGAGCTCATAACACCTCCCGCCTCAGTGAGAATCAGCGCTCCCGCAGCAAAATCCCAAATCTTTTGATTCCCGTGAACGTAAACATCAAATAATCCTGAAGCAACGTCACACCATTCCAGGGCAGCGGCGCCAAAGTTTCTCTGAGATGCATATGGCGGTGAAGATACCAAACGCGCGCGCAGCAGTTCCGGTAATCTTTTAAAATCGACGCTGGCAACACACTCACGCAAACTAGTATGCCTTGATCGGCTTTCCAACAAGCTTCTGGTACCGAGCCAAGCGCCACCACCCTCCTCCGCAGTAAACACTTGACCCGTTATTGGATTGTGTACTAACCCAACAATCGGTTTCCCACTCTTAAAATATGCTATTGAAACCGCGAAATAAGGAATCCCGTTAACAAAGTTAGTGGTTCCATCAACTGGATCTACACACCATATCCCAGTGTCGCGCTGACCCCATATTTCAACTTGTTGATCGTTGGTCATTTCCTCACCCAGCACAGGTGCCTTAAGAATTTTTGGTAACGCATCTTCGAGAGCAATTTGTACAGCGGCATCCACTGCTGTCACAGGGCTGCCATCACTTTTACGATTGTGGGAGATTTTTTTAAAAAAAGGAATAATCTCTCTATCAGCGAGACCCTTAACTAGATCTGTAACCTGGTCCAGGACTGTAGTGGTGCTAAATTTTGACATGAAGAGTGGAAACCAGAGATAGACTCACGTTAGTAAACCATTTCCCTAAATTTAAAAATACATTCAGGATATTGAAGACCACACTGTCTTGGCTTAAAGTCATTGTTTCGCGTACGATAAAAATACCATTTTACTCCCGAATTGCCTGATGGAAACACAAAAAATAAAAAAACAACTTAAATCTGGGGCTAGATTCTATTTAAATCGAAAAATCAAAGAAAACGAAACTTTCATAGAACTCCCCAGAGACATTACAAAACATGCAACATCAGCGCTCAGATTAAAAGAGGGCGCATTCTTAAATCTGTTTGACGAAGACGGGAAGGAATATTTATCAATATTGGTGGCCGCACGCGACGGGAAAATGAAAGCAGAAATTCTTCAATTTTTAAATTCTAAAACCGAATCACAATTAAAGATCTCGCTAACTCAATCCATCTTGTCGAACGAAAAAATGAATCTCGTTGTGCAGAAAGTCACTGAGCTTGGTGTCGCTGAAATCAATATTTTTAAAGCTGAGAGAAGCTCAATCAAAATTGACATGGATCAGCTCGAGAAACGAAAGCATCACTGGCATAAGGTTGCCATCGCAGCCTGCGAGCAAAGTGGGCGGACACAAATTCCAAAAATTAAAACTTACCTATCTTTAGCAAGTTTTCTAGAACACCAACTTCAAGAAAATACCAAGCAAACTAAACTCATACTATCGCCCAACGGGTCAACCTATTTGAAAGATATTAAAGTTAAGCCCGTCGATTTAAATATTACAATCGGCCCTGAAGGCGGATTTAGCGAGACTGAGCTTGCTGTTGCAAAATCAAACGATCTTATTGAAATCCAACTTGGCCCCCGAACTCTTCGTGCGGAAACAGCAGGGATCAGCATGTCCGCCATTGCCCAAGCCCTTTGGGGGGACTTCTAAACAGAGAAAAGCTATACTTTGAGCGTGATTCAAATGACAACAACTATAGAGAGCAAGAGATATGAAGATTAAAGATAACGCAATTATAGTAACGGGTGGAGCTTCTGGACTAGGCGCAGCAACTGCTGAAATGATTGCTGCTCAAGGCGGTAACGTCGTGATAGCCGACATGAATGTAGAGGCTGGG
>QXZO01000115.1:0-24925 GCA_009886305.1 Betaproteobacteria bacterium | reverse complement strand
CAAGCGCTGGCGAATCAAATTGGTGCTGCCGCACGTTTTATTGAATGCGACGTCACTCAAGAAGAACATGCAAATACAACCATATCTCTAGCGCAATCTGCATTTGGAGGATTACAAGGCCTTGTTAATTGCGCAGGTATCGCAATTGGGGAAAAAACTATAGGTAAAAACGGTCCACACAGACTAGAAACATTCGCCAAAGTGATTAATATCAATTTGATCGGATCGTTTAATATGCTAAGAGTTGCAGCTGACGCAATGGCAAAACAAGACCCTAATGAAAACGGGGAGCGCGGAGTTATTATCAATACCGCATCAGTGGCAGCATTCGATGGGCAAATCGGCCAGGTAGCTTATGCTGCATCAAAAGGAGGTATCGCAGGGATGACGCTGCCTATCGCTCGAGATCTCTCCAGAAGCGGCATCAGAATAATCACCATCGCACCCGGCATCTTTGAAACAGCAATGCTCATGGGTATGCCCAAAGAAGTTCAAGACTCACTAGGAAAACAGGTTCCATTTCCATCGCGACTTGGAAAACCAAGCGAATACGCCGGCCTGGTTCACAGCATCTTTGATAACGTGATGTTAAATGGTGAGACAATCAGGTTAGATGGCGCTATAAGAATGACACCCAAATAAATAGTCACAATGAATATGAGCACCTCAACGGAATTCGTCACTTGGTTTAGGTCAGCGGCACCCTACATTCGAACCTTTAGGGGGCAAACATTCGTTATTGCGTTTGACGGTGACGTAATTGAGGAGGGCAATTTCACAGAACTAACGCATGATATTAATTTATTGGTTAGCGTGGGGGTAAAGGTCGTGTTGGTCCACGGAGCAAGGGCACAAATTGAACGATCACTCAAATCAAAAAAATTAAAAAGCAATTTCTCAGATCATCAGATTAGAGTAACTGACGAAGAAACCTTAACATGCGTCAAGGAAGCCAATGGTCGATTACGACTAGAAATAGAAGCTCTGCTCTCCATGGGTCTTCCGAGCACACCACTGGCCGGAAGCGCTATCCGAGTCACATCTGGAAACTTTGTTATTGCTCAACCAAAAGGAATTATTAACGGAGTAGACATGCTCTACTCTGGAGATGTAAGGAAAATCAGGCATGAGGCCATTGTTCAAAAGCTAGAAGATGGCGAGTTGGTTCTTGTATCACCTCTAGGGTATTCAGTAACTGGGGAAATATTTAACCTCTCCCATGAAGATGTTGCAACCGAAGTTGCAATTGCCATCAAAGCAAATAAATTAATTTATCTTTGCGACCAAACAGGCATAAGTAATAAGCAAGACAACTTAATAACTGAACTAACTACTTCCGAGGTTGAAGCGCTGGCGAAGAGAAAAAACAAAACTCCACCTCAAGATCTCTTTTGGCAAGGGCTCATAAAAGCTTCTGAGGAAGGGGTTAGCCGAATTCATCTCATTGATCAAAAAATTAATGGTGGCATACTCCTCGAGCTCTTCACGCACGAGGGAATTGGTACCATGATAAGTCGGGATCGTTTAGAAGCGATTCGAACCGCAACCCAGGATGATATTGGCGGCATACTTAGCCTAATTGACCCGCTGGAAAGTAAAGGCGTCTTAGTTAAACGACCCCGTGAAACACTTGAAACCGAAATTCAGAAATTTACGGTTGTTGTACACGATGGACTTATTATTGGATGTGTCGCGTTGAATCCGTTCATAGAAGAACAGATCGGCGAGTTAGCCTGTCTTGCCGTACATCCGGATTTCCAAAACACAGGGGTAGGCGAACGACTTTTAAAGGTAGTCGAAACAAACTGTACCAAACAAAAACTGAAACATGTTTTCGTCCTCACCACACAATCGTCTCATTGGTTCTTGGAGAATGGCTTCAAAAAGACAGTGTTAGCAGGGTTACCAAAAGAAAAAGCAAAATTGTATAACTATCAAAGAAATTCAAAAATATATAACAAAATAATCAAATAATCGGTATTAGAAAAAACAATATGAGCAAAACTATCACATGTATCAAATTAGGCCCAGATCAAGAGGCAATGGGCTTTCCACCTTTTCCGGGGGAACTCGGAGAACGTATCTTTCAAAACGTGTCGAAGAAGGCTTGGCAAACCTGGCTAGAACAACAAAAAATGCTTGTGAACGAGAATAGACTTAATCTCGCAGACCCTGAGGCAAGGAAATATTTGAAAGAACAGACTGAGAACTATTTCTTCGGTAGTGGCGCTGATAGCGCGCAAGGCTTCGTACCTGTTGGTTGAGCAACGCTGATTAACCTAAATTGTGGACCATTTACCCAACTAGCTATTTGCCTCTCGCTCAATCTCCTCAATGGAGACGTGCCGCACATCTTTACCTTTCACGATATAGATCACGTACTCCGCAATATTTTTTGCGTGATCCCCGATACGCTCAATAGCCTTGGCAATAAATAACATTTCAATTGACATCGAAATAGTTCTTGGGTCTTCCATCATCATAGTGATTAATTGACGGAGTATAGCTTTGAATTCTTCATCAACGACATTGTCTTTCGCTATGACCTCAGCCGTGAGAGACGCGTCGAGTCTAGCAAACGCATCCAACGCTTTTCTTAGCATCCCCAAACTAACATCGGACATATGTCGAATTTCGGTGGTTCGAGGCAAACGAATACGCTCATCCGAGTAAATTAACTTTGTCATGCGCGCGATCTTATCCGCCTCATCACCAATTCGCTCTAAATCAGTAATTGTTTTCTCAAATGCCATCAATAAGCGCAAATCTCCTGCTGCCGGCTGACGCAAAGCAATAACACGACTGATTTTCTCATCGATATCAACCTCCATAGCATTGACTTTGTGATCACCCTCCTCGACCTGGTCGCAGAGAGCTAAGTCTCCGGTTGACAAAGCATTTAGTGCTTGAGAGATTTGCTCCTCCACCAAACCGCCCATCTTTAAGATTTGAGCACGCAAACCCTCGAGCTCAGTATCAAATTTTTTAACCGTATGTTGATCAATATTCATAAATTTAAAGTTCTTACGTTTTAACGTAATAGTATAAAACCGTTGAGGGTCTCATACAAATGTTTCGAAATGGTTACGCTACTCCCAAGAAAGTTAAGCCCTCGCAACCTTAACCCCTTTTACCCCGCCAACAACCATAAGGTCCGCAGGCCGGTTTGAGAAGAGCCCATTTGTTACAACTCCAACGACGTTATTGAGTACTTGCTCCATTTCTACAGCATTTTTTATACTCAGTCCATTTACGTCCAGAATACGATTGCCGTTATCGGTCACAAAATCTCCCCTGATTTTTGGGTCTCCACCCAAACCTCGTATAGCTCTCGCAACATGAGAAGCCGCCATTGGAAGGACTTCGACGGGCAAAGGAAACCGCCCTAAAACGTCAACAACTTTCGTTTCGTCAACAATACAAATGAAGGTTTGGGCGACAGCCGCAACGATCTTTTCTCGTGTAAGCGCACCTCCACCTCCCTTTATCATTTCAAGCTTATGATTTATCTCATCCGCCCCATCAACGTAAACACTAAATCTCTCGATATCATTAAGATCCAAAACCGGTATACCGCAATTTCTTAAACGACTAGCAGTTGCCTCCGAACTTGCGACGGCGCCGACGGCTCCGCCCCATTCAGCAAGCTCTTCAATAAAATAATTTGCGGTGGATCCAGTCCCAACTCCCACCACATCACCCATAGATAGGTACTTTACAGCTTCTCGAGCGGCTGCTCGTTTCATTTCATCTTGCGTCATTATTAAACCCAACAATCTAAAGTTTGTATATCTCCTAAGGAACAAATTACTATAACAATCTCATTCTTACTGACTATTATTTTGTAGATAGAATATCATCAAGGAAACACATCAGCAGGATCTTTTATGAATAGCTCTAACGAGACCAAAGTACTAATTCTTGGAGGCGCCGGATTCATCGGCGGCTATTTAGCCAGCGCACTCTCAAAATCTGGCTACCACGGACGGATACCCGCTCGAAACCGAGAACGTGCCAAATCACATCTCATCATACTTCCCAACGTTGAGGTAATTCAAACTGATATCGCTAATATGAAGAACCTCGATACTTTATTTCGAGGAATCGATATTGTTATCAACTGCATCGGCATTCTTCATGAAAATCAAAAAAACGACTTCACTAAATTTCATGCAACATTAGTTGACCACATTGTTACTAGCTGTAACAGTCGAAAAATCAAACATCTCATTCACTTGTCAGCTCTAAAAGCTTCGACTGAAGGCCCAAGTGCCTACCTTCGATCAAAAGCCGAAGGAGAAGACATCATCTGTAAGAAATTAAATAGCGAGACAGTCCGGAGTATTATTCGCCCATCGGTGGTCTTCGGTGCTGGTGATTCATTTTTAACCATGTTTGCTGAGCTTGCAAATTGGTTGCCACTCATACCTCTCGCAAAGCCTAAAGCAAAGTTTCAACCGATTTTTATAGGCGACTTAGTCCAGTCGGTAGTGAACTGTATTGATGGGACAGAAAAGCAAGCGACAATTGATCTTTGTGGCCCAAAACAATATGAGCTTATTGAGCTCGTAAAATACGCGGCAAGTTTTAGTCGATTCAATTCTAAAATCATCCCACTTCCAGATTGGGCAGCGTACGCTCAAGCTCGAGCATTTGAGCTCCTTAAGATCAAACTAATCACGACTGACAATTTATATTCTATGTCGGTAGACAGCACATGTGACACTCCAAGTAACAACTCCCGTAAAACAATCGAGAGTATCGCGCCAAGCTACCTTTGACACATAAGCTACAATAAATATACGCATTACTTCAATCATCTCAATGAATAAACTATCTCACTACCTTGTTGGCGGAGCAGTTAGGGATGAATTACTTGGTATACCAAGTGCAGATAAAGACTTCGTAGTCGTCGGCTCTACAGTAGAGGAAATGATATCGAACGGCTTCATGCCAGTTGGCCGCGATTTCCCTGTGTTTTTACACCCCCAAACCAAAGAAGAATACGCTCTGGCCAGAACTGAGCGAAAAACAGGACGAGGACACCAGGGGTTTTCCTTTTATGCGGACCCATCTGTAAAACTAGAAGAGGACTTAGCACGAAGGGATTTAACTATTAATGCAATAGCAAAATCTATAGATGGCGAGTTCATTGATCCCTTCCAAGGAATTGTTGATTTAAAAAATAAAGTTCTTAGACATGTTAGTGATGCATTTGTCGAGGACCCTCTTCGAGTCCTCCGAGTCTGTCGTTTCACTTCAACACTTGATTTCAATATTCATCCTGAAACGATGAGGTTGATGACCCAGCTAGTAGGCACGAGTGGGCTTAATGAGTTGAGTCCCGAACGCATCTGGAATGAAATTTTAAAGGGGCTCATGGGCAAAAAACCGTCCCGCATGATTGATAGCCTAATAAACTGCGGCGCCCTAGCCGCTATAAACAGTTCACTGTCGCATGGCGTCTACGAATCGAAAAATAAAAAAATTATTTACAAAACTCTTGATCTTGCAGCAGCAAATAACCTATCAATCGAAACTCGCGTCGCAATTTTTTGCTTACTCACCGAGCACAATATTGAAAACATTATTCAACGATATATCCCCAATGTTTTTCCGAGAAAAAACTTGTCAAAAGGCGTCTTAACTCAGCTTAGAGCCACCAAGTCACAAACTCAAACCTCCACGCTGCTATCGAGCCATCTAGATTCCATCCTTAATGCCGCTGAATTATCCAACGAGCAAATAGTGGACCTAGTGATGCATCTCGACGGGTTACGGAATCCTGCCCGATTTAGGAAAATATTGGATGCAGCCTCAGTAATTAATCAAACTCTTAACTCACGAAGCTACGTGCATCATGTATCCATACTAATAGCATCTTTGGACATATTAAAATCTATCAAGCTTCCCGATCTTGCGGACATAGGCTCAACCACAGACATAAGTCAAAGGGTGAGATATGCTCGAATAATCGCGTTAGATAAAGAACTACCTCGAAAATAAATTACTGCGTATCTTCCCCTAAACCGTCAACGAATTCCCCAGTATAGGCAGGTCGCAAGAAGGCTGAATAAAAGCGTCGAACCAAATGGAAGATACAGCTTTCGCTTAAATACATAAACCGTAATATCACCAGGCATTCCTCTTCTACCAAAGAGTTTTCGCATAAACCTTAAAAAAACCGGCTTTGTGTATGCGGCAATAGCAACAACAAGAATTATAGTGAAGATCCACTTAAGCAAGGACTTTGTATCTCTCTTCGTTTAACATGATTAATCTTGATGATTTAAAACTAACATCAGATAGATTTCTTAGTATAGGGGATTACATTGATAGATTTATATACCTGGGGAACACCCAACGGCCGAAAAGTTTCCATCATGCTTGAGGAGTTAGGCGCAGCATATCAAACTACAACCATCAACATAGGAAAAGATGAGCAATATAAAGATGAGTTCATAGCGATCAGTCCCAACAACAAAATTCCAGCGATTGTTGATCATGATCCCAAAGGTGGGGAACCAGTCAAGCTGTTTGAGTCTGGTGCGATTTTGATTTATCTCGCTGAGAAATTCGAAAAATTTTTATCTCTAGATGGACCTGAAAGATACGCTACTATTCAGTGGCTTATGTTCCAGATGGCGGGAGCTGGACCGATTTTTGGCCAAGTGCATCATTTTCTTCGCGCCGCACCAGAACCAGTCCCGTATGCAATCAACAGGTTTGGCAAAGAAACTGCCAGACTATATGGCGTTCTCGACCGTCAATTATCTACTAAAGAATTTATATCAGAAAAATATTCCATAGCAGACATCGCAACCTTTCCGTGGGTTGCTCGGCATGAATGGCATAAAATCGAGCTGGCTGACTATCCAAATGTATCGAGATGGTATGAGCTAATCGCGAGTAGAGAAGCCGTAAAAAAAGGAATGGCGGTCCCATTTTTGAATTAGATCCAAAAATATGACTAAAAGCCAATGTACACAATGTCGTGCCGAGTTCACCTGCGGAATGATCTCTGATGAACCCTGTTGGTGTGCTACCGATTTTCCGAAAATTTTATCAGGTAATCTCGGTAGTACTTGTCTGTGTCCTGAGTGCCTTGCTGAGGCGATTGCCTCCACAAAAGAGAGCGATTAGAGGACGGACTTTAATAACGCACCCATTTTTGATGGGTCTCGAGTAACTGAAATACCACTCGCATCCATTATCTCAAGTTTTTCATCGGCCGTACCCTTGCCGCCTGAAATAATCGCACCCGCGTGCCCCATCCGTTTCCCAGGAGGAGCAGTCACGCCAGCAATAAAGCCTACCACTGGTTTAGACATATGATCTTTAGCCCAAACGGCGGCCGCCTCCTCATCAGTCCCACCGATTTCACCGATCATGACGATAGCGTCAGTTTCCGCATCTTCATTAAACTGTTTTAAAACATCAATATGTTTGAGTCCATTAACCGGATCACCACCAATACCTACCGCTGTACTTTGCCCAAGGCCTAGCTCCGTTAGTTGCGCTACCGCCTCATAGGTCAGCGTTCCTGACCTAGAAACCACGCCAACACGACCTTTTTTGTGAATATGACCAGGCATAATCCCTATTTTTAATTCATCGGGCGTAATGACTCCAGGACAATTTGGTCCTAGTAACAACGTTCGGCTATTTACGCTGCGCATCTTATGGCGAAGCTCAACCATATCTTTAACTGGAATCCCTTCGGTTATGCAAATCACCAAATCAAGATCGGCTTCTACTGCCTCAAGTATGGCTGCACCTGCACCAGCGGGAGGGACGTAAACCACGGAAACGGTTGCACCGGTTTGTTGCTTCGCTTCCGCTACAGTCCCATAAATCGGAATGCCCTCAAAATTTTGACCTGCCTTCTTGGGGTTTACCCCTGCGACATAACAAGCTTGTCCATTGGCGTACTCTCGGCTGGTATGAGTATGGAATTGTCCAGTCTTTCCAGTGATTCCTTGAGTAATAACCCGAGTATTTTTATTGATTAAAATCGACATTTTATTGGGCACCTCGCGTGGCTGCGACAACCTGCTGAGCAGCGTCAGCCATTGTTTCTGATGAAATGATGGGCAACCCTGATTCCGCTAAAATCTGCTTTCCTAAACCCTCATTGGTACCCTTCATACGCACCACCAAAGGTACGGTGAGATCTACTTGTTTCGCCGCCTCAACCACGCCAGTAGCAATTACGTCGCATTGCATAATTCCACCGAAAATATTAACTAATATCGCTTTTAAATTTGGATTAGACAACATGATCTTAAAAGCCTCGGTAACTTTCTCCGTGGTCGCTCCGCCGCCGACGTCTAAGAAGTTTGCTGGCTCACCGCCGAACAACTTAATCACATCCATCGTAGCCATAGCAAGACCGGCTCCGTTCACGAGACATCCAATATCCCCATCAAGAGATATATAAGAAAGATCGAATTTTGAAGCTTGAATCTCAGCTGGATCCTCTTCATCTAAATCTCGCATAGCAAGTATGTCCGGTTGTCTGAACAAAGCATTAGAATCAAAATTCATTTTTGCATCAAGCGCCAAAACATCCCCGCCTACCGTAAGGATCATAGGATTGATTTCAGCCAATGAAGCGTCTATATCAATGAACGCTCGATATAACCCCTCAAACAGATCGGCTCCTTTTTCAGCCGAACCAAAAGGTATTCCAATTTCTTCATTAAGCTTGAGCGCTTGTTGACGATCAAGTCCTTGTTCAGGATCAATAAAAACTTTATGAATTTTTTCCGGCGAAGAAGCTGCTACCTCCTCTATATCCATCCCACCTTCTGAGGAAGCCATAAGACACACAGTTTGAGTTTCTCGATCAACTACCATACCCACATACAACTCTTTCTCGATCTGGGCACCCTCTTCAACTAATATACGTTTAACTAGTTGACCGCCCGGACCAGTTTGATGAGTAATCAGTTGCATCCCTAAAATACTGGAAGCAGCCGACTTAACGTCGGCTAGTGATTTCACAACCTTGACGCCACCACCCTTACCGCGACCTCCCGCATGAATTTGAGCCTTCACCACCCAAATTTCACCTCCTAATTGAAGCGCTGCGGCCTCTGCCTCGACTTCTGAAAAACAAGGGACTCCCTGAGGGGTCCTAACCCCGTAAGCACGCAAAATTTCTTTCGCTTGATATTCATGGATCTTCATGCGGATTCACACCAGACTTTTATATAAATAATGGAAACTAACGACGTTCTTTACTATGAATTTCCTTGAGCCTCTTTGCCTCCTCTGCCCAAGATTTTTGTAAATTTTCGTGCTCTTTTTCTACACTAAGTACTTGCGCCTCAGCATCGTCAAGCTTAGTTTGAGCGGCCTTCAATTGAGCGGTAAGCTTAGTAACCACGCTGCGCTTTTTTTGAGCCTCCTCGATATAGATATCTAGCTCTTTTTTCTTGTCTTCCATCGCCTGTCGAGCGTGCACAGTACGAATTTGCGCATCCTCAAAAGTCATCTCCGCAGCCATGGGGCTCAAGATTGACACAAAGCAAAGAGACATACCTACAAGCCACCCCAATCGGTTCTTAGTATTGCCTGTTAGTAGCATTACGACCTCCCGGTGATGTTTAAAACTGTGGTGCCGGCACACGGATTCGAACCGCGGACCTGATGATTACAAATCAACTGCTCTACCAACTGAGCTACGCCGGCTTATTCCAACTTCGAATTATAAATGCTTCGGACATTAAATGGGTTACTTTACGATTTTTAATCTGTGCTTTGAAGAAATTTTGACTGGCTCTTCCCGCACTTTCTCCACTATATTTGAGTCCTCTTCCTCTTCCTCTGCCACCTCATCCACATTGAATCCGAGCCCCTGTCCAGATTCTCGAGAAAAAATTCCCTTCACATCTGAGATCGCGATGAAAATCTCTCGAGACACAGAATCAAACCGTGCAGAAAACGTTATTGCTTCGTTATCAATACGTAGATCTCTGGTCGCACTTGTACCAATATTTAATACGACCTCGCCATCCTGAATATGCTCTAAAGGAACAGTAGATGCACCTGAGACTCGTACTGAAACATACGGCGTCTGGGAAGTATCACAACACCAATCATAAATTGCACGAATAAGATAGGGCGTAGTAGGAGCGACCGACTTCACTTACGCATAACCTTTTCCGAAGGGGTAAGTGCTTCAACAAAGGCTGAACGGCTAAATAATCGCTCTGCATATTTCATTAACGGTGCAGCCTGTTTTGGCAGCTGGATGCCGTAAAGGTCTAGCCTCCACAGCAACGGAGCGATCGCCACGTCTAGCATAGAGAACTCATCACCCAACATATATTTTTGCCGCAAGAAAACCGGCGCCACTTGAATCAAACTGTCTCGAACCTGCGCTCTAGCTTGTTCGGCCTGACGGACTGTTCCTGACTCAATTGATTGAATATGCGAAAACAAATCATCTTCAAAGCGAAACAAAAATAATCTCGCTCTTGCCTTAAGGGCAGGATCTGCGGGCATCAATTGAGGATGCGGAAAGCGATCATCAATATACTCATTGATGATATTTGACTCATATAAAACGAGATCTCTCTCAACCAAAACAGGTGTTTGGTTATACGGATTCATGACGGCAAGATCTTCTGGTTTATCGAATAGATCAACATCGACAATCTGAAAGTCCATTCCCTTTTCAAATAGAACAATCCTACATCTATGGCTAAAAGGACACGTAGTGCCCGAGTAGAGCGTCATCATTTTTTATTGTCCCCTTTATAATTTCCGTCTTTAATTACGGATTATTTATCAATGTACGTCTTTCCAAAACTCCCGCTTAACAGCCCACGCCATGAACGCGAACAGAATGAGGAAAATAATTACAAGGCTACCAATCTGTTTTCGTTTTTCTGCTGCTGGTTCTCCCATGAAAACCAGAAAGTTCGTCAAATCCAACATGGAGTCATCAAAGGCTCTCGCAGTTAAAGAGCCCTGTGTTTCACGTTCCAAGCCGACAATAGATTTGTCATCTGCAGCGTAGACGGCCCGAAGAATACCCTGCTCCTGAGAAAAAACATTAGGCATAGCAACGTTTGGGAAAATACTATTATTCCAGCCAGTCGTTGTAGTCTCGTCCTTATAAAAACTTATGAAATACGTGTACAACCAATCAGAACCTCTCGACCTTGAAACAACAGACAAGTCGGGTGGAATTACCCCAAACATTTGTTTTGCCGTAGAAGCATCTATAGCGCTCTTCATCGTGTCTCCAACTTTCACAGAATCATCAGCGATAAAGTATTGTTTTATCTGTCCCTGAGACAATCCTATGTCAGCGAGTCGGTTATAACGCATAAACGTTGCTGCATGACAGCTAAGGCATCTGTCAGCGAATATCTTCGCACCCCTTTGCAAAGATTCGGCATCAGTTGCATCAATATTAGCTTTATTTAAGCTATAACCACCGCCCGCAGCAGCAGCCAATCCCGAAAAAGATAAAACACTCCAAATAACGACCATTATTATCTTCATGAGGTCACCCGATCCGGCTCTTCCTTAGTCCGATCCAGCTTTGACACGATCGGCAACGATATAAAAAACAAGAAATAAAATACCGTGCAGAGCTGTGCTACGGCCGTAGCGACGTCTGCACCTCCGATTTGACCCCAAATATTGGTTGGCTTTAGCCCCAAATACCCAAGTAATAAAAACGAAACCACAAAAATAGTTAACGAGGTTTTGAAGAGAGGACCTTTGTACCTTATCGATCTAACAGGGCTTCTGTCGAGCCATGGCAATAGAAATAAAATAACTACAGCGCCACCCATCGCTAAAACACCTGGAAACTGAGACCCAAACATGGGTGGTACAGCCCTCAAAATAGAGTAAAACGGAGTGAAGTACCAAACCGGCGCAATATGCGCTGGTGTCTTCATTGGATCAGCGGGTATGAAATTATTATGTTCCAGGAAATATCCGCCCATTTCTGGCGCAAAGAAAACGATCGACGCAAATATGATCATAAAGATCACGAGGCCAAATATATCCTTAACAGTGTAATAAGGGTGAAAAGGAATTCCATCTAAAGGCTTTCCCGTAACTGCATCTTTGTTTTTCTTAATATCGATACCATCTGGATTGTTCGACCCAACCTCGTGCAAGGAAATGATATGCGCAACGACCAATCCCAAAAGTGCGATGGGGACCGCAATCACGTGTAACGCGAAAAAACGACTTAGTGTTGCATCTGAAACAACATAGTCTCCACGGATCCAGACTGCGAGATCGGGGCCAATGAGCGGTACAGCACCGAAAAGATTCACAATAACTTGCGCACCCCAATATGACATCTGCCCCCATGGTAAAAGGTAACCAAAGAAGGCTTCAGCCATCAAACAGAGGTAGATCACCATACCGAAAATCCATAACAATTCACGTGGTTTCCGGTAAGAGCCGTACAAGAGCGCCCTGAACATATGTAAATAAATAACTACAAAGAACAAAGAGGCGCCGGTCGAATGTACGTAGCGAATGAGCCACCCTAGAGGAACGTCTCTCATAATGTATTCAACAGAGGCGAATGCTTTTTCAGCGTCCGGTTTGTAGTGCATTGTTAGAAAAATCCCTGAAACGATTTGTATTGCCAGCACAAATACTGCAAGTCCGCCGAAAAAATACCAGAAGTTAAAATTCTTAGGCGCGTAATATTCAGTGAGGTGCTCCCGAACCATTTTGCTCATCGGGAAACGCTCATCAATCCAGGTCATCACTGGTGTTAGCATCAAATTAACTCCTAGCAGCATCGTCCCCGATTAATAATCGGGAATCAGACAAAAATTGGTGTGGTGGAACTTCGAGATTAGCCGGAGCAGGCACACCTTTATAAACTCTCCCAGCGAGATCAAACTTAGAGCCGTGGCATGGACAGAAAAATCCACCGCTCCAGTCAGCCCCAAGTCCAGAGGCCTCTCCAGCCTCAAGTTTTTGGGTTGGAGAACAACCCAGGTGAGTACAAATACCCACCAAAACAAGATACTCTGGCTTAATTGACCGCTCAATATTTGTCGCATAGTCCGGCTGCATTGGTAGCCTAGAATCTGGATCTGAAACAAGATCAGCAGTGTCGCCCAACTTATTGAGCATGTCGTCAGTGCGGTGAAGAATCCAAACCGGTTTTCCGCGCCACTCTTCGGTAATGAGCATTCCAGGCTCCAATTTTGCTAGATCAACCTCAACAGGTGCCCCAGCTGCTTTAGCTCGCTCACTTGGTGCCATACTCGCAAAAAGAGTGGACACTGCAGCTAAAGCTCCCGCCGCCCCCACCGCTCCAGTCGATACAACAAGCATACGGCGTTGCTCATTCACTGATTTTTCAGAACTCAAACTCTTTCCTCCTCAACTCAGCCCTGAAGCTAAGCGAATTAATCACATAATTAATCACAATCAGATTATACCCTTTAGTGCAAAAAAAAATCCAGTGCGAACGCCATAAACTAATGATTATATGAACTATTTTTCCATATGCGTGTGCCGCAATTATAAATAAGCTAAAACAATATAAATTTCTCGATTAAAAATTATTTTGAGATTAAAATCAGATCATGAAAACTCAAATAAGTTTAAAAGATGGCGTAGCGTTTGAAGCGATTAGCGGCAGCGGTCACTTGCTAACGATGGATGGGGCTCCGGAGGCTGGAGGCAAAAATCTAGGCGCCCGCCCAATGGAAATGCTTTTAATGGGACTAGGAGGATGTAGCGCATATGATGTTGTCACGATTTTACGAAAGTCTCGTCAAAGCATTACTAATCTTGCCTTGGAGGTTGACGCAAAAAGAGCCGAAACCGACCCAAAAATTTTCACCTCAATTCACTTACTTTTTAAAATAACTGGTCACGATTTAAAAAGTAACATTGTCGAACGCGCAATCAACCTGTCCGCGAAAAAATACTGCTCGGCTTCAATTATGCTTGGCAAGTCGGCGCATATTACCCATGACTACGAAATTCATAGCGCCTCAGATTAAAAAGAAAAACGTACCTCTTTAAATGTAGAAAGTTGATTGGGTCATGACTTTGGACATCAGTCGCATCATGCCCCGAACAGGCTTAGGCAACTGCTCAGCCCCAAGACGCTCAGCTCTGTTCGCGTGACTTCGCTCTTCCTCCCTCATTTTGGCCATCATTGCGCGACTTCGCTCATCATCGACAGAAACGCGATCAAGATGTTCGGTCAAATGCGCCTCCACTTGACGCTCTGTCTCTTGCAAAAAACCCAGACTTCTCTGGGTTCCGGATAAGCCAGCAATAACGCCAATAGCGAACGAACCACCGTAAAAAAGTGGATTTAGAAAACTTGTCTTTCCACCAAGCTCGTCAATTCTAAGCTGAGTCCAAACAAGGTGATCCAACTCCTCCTTTGCTGATTGGGTCAACTCGGCCTTGATATCATTATTCTTCTCCACCGAAGCTTGCCCCAAATATAGTGCTTGGGCACAAACTTCTCCTGCATGATTCACACGCATTAACCTAGCTGATACTCTCTTCTGCTCATCAGTCAGATTCACATCAGAGCCATGAAAATCTAAATCACGCTGGGCTGACACCGCACCTGATAACACCCTCAAACCCTGGTCTAACTCTTCAATTATTCGATCTAAAAATAAAGTCACATTGCATCCCTATGATATATCCTTACTTTGTCTGTACGATTCATACTAAAGTGGTCAACTTATTGACGCAACGCCCGTTGAATTTCTCTAAGCTCCTTTAAGCGAGAATCTACCGATGTGCGAAGAAAAAAATCACCATCAGTTGACTTCTGGGCCAAGAGAAGCTCATTAATCGCCCCAACCAGATTCCCAGTCAAGGCAAGGACCTCTGCATAATCCCTATGCATCGCCATTTTCTGATTCAATTCACCGTATGCTTTGGCTCTAAATTCATAAAATTTTGGATTTTTAACTTCAGATTTCAATAGAAGTTCTGACATCATACTTTCCAATTCGACATTCCTGTCAGACGACAACAAAAGTTCAACGTAACCATAAACTAAGGATGTTCTCACGGGGTAGCGCGTCAAAGCATCAGTGTAAACTGCATCAGCAATATTGCGGTCTCCAAACAATCGCTCAAAATCACCTCGCAAAGACAAAAGCATCGGATGATCAGGCTCCATGCTGAGCAGGAAGTCTAACGTTTCTCGAGCTTTTTCGAGACTCATGAGACCTAAATCCTTTGATGTAATTAAAGAAAAGATTAAGCCGTACATACCAGCCAGCCTCACTTTTTTATTTTGCGATTGGAGTTGCTCCTCGAATATCCCTGAAGAGCTCAAAGCGCCATTCTGATGAACCCTTAGCCGGGCTTTTATAAATAATAGTTCAACGCTATCCTCGACTTGCTTGCGGGCTATCTTCGCCAAGCGCGCCTCTACATCTGCCACCCTATTGGAGGTAATTGGGTGAGTTCTTAAAAACTCGGGGATTCCTGACTCATAAAGCCTCGACTGCCGCTGCAAATACTTAAAGAAAAGTGGGACTTGATGTGGATCAAACTGTGCTTTTTCTAAAATACGGAGTCCAATTCGATCTGCTTCTCTCTCATGAGCTCTAGTAAAATTTAACTGTGCCTGCATTGGCAATGCAGCAGAGGTCATCACTGCTGCCTGCGTAATATCTCCGCCGGAACGTGAGGCTAGGATTGCGGCCGCCATAGCGGCCAGAGAACCAATACGCGCTTTACTTTGTGCCGCGATGACCCTCGCGATATGCCGTTGCGTTACATGAGCCACCTCATGACTTAAAACTCCTGCAAGCATCGACTCATTATCTGATTCAAGAATCAGACCGGAGTGCACACCCACATACCCACCAGGGAAAGCAAAGGCATTGATGGTAGGGTTAATCAGTACAAAAAACTGGAAGTCCTGGCCTGGAGAATCACTACTAGCAACAAGACGATATCCGAGATGGTTAATGTACTCAGCAACTTCTGGGTCTAAAACGTAATTTGGGCTTGCTCGTATTTTACCCATGATCGAAGCCCCAACGACTTGTTCTTGAAATAAAGAAAAGTCGTCTCGGAACGGATCCCCTAAATCAGGCAGCTCTTGCGCATGGATCGCCCTACAAACACTAAGAGCTGATATAAAAATTATTAGTAAAAGTCTTTGAGTCACAGTGCTATCATAAAGGGTAGACGAATAATTTATAGTGTTTATCGTCAAAATTTTTAACAAACATCTTCAGATAGGACACTGGTAACTTGAGCGACTTAACCCATTTTGATGGGGCTGGACAAGCCCACATGGTCGACGTAGGCGATAAGAAAGTCACTAAACGCGTGGCTATTGCATCTGGAACCATCACGATGCACCCAGAAACCCTCTCACTGATTCAGTCAGGAGAGTCAAAAAAGGGAGATGTGCTCGGAGTTGCCCGAATTGCTGCAATACAAGCATCCAAAAAAACCTCAGATTTAATTCCGCTTTGTCACCCTTTAGCCATCACCCGAGTGACTGCTGACTTTGAGATCCATAGGGGCTTAAATTCAGTAAGTTGCACAGTAACGGTGGAAACGTGGGGTAAAACTGGAGTTGAAATGGAAGCGTTAACAGCTGTTTCTGTGGGGCTGCTGACCATCTACGATATGTGTAAAGCAGTGGACCGCGGGATGACCATTAAAAATCTTGGCTTAAAAGAAAAAACTGGCGGTAAATCCGGAACATGGATTGCCGAAGATTGATCCATTAGGAACTTTTAACCCCCCCTCGGTTTCTGAGCATCAATGGAAAGAAAATTACGACAAGTCTACCGATCTACTCTATGCCTGACAGCGACGCTTCTATCGTTGAGTTTCGTTTTAGCCATTGATTTCGCAAATGCAGAGCCTGAACCCGTTCCAAGTGGCCGTGAACTTGCTCATAGCTACGACCACGGTAATTGTTTAGCGTGTCACAGCGCTCCAACCGACAAAAATGCGATAACGCTTGCGAACATAGCCCCTCCGTTCATGGATATGAAGCGCCGATTTCCCTCAAAAGATAAACTCTTTAAACAAATTTGGGATGCACGCGATACACATCCAGAAACAATCATGCCGCCCTTTGGGGCGCATAGTATTCTCTCCGAAACAGAAATACGTAAAATCATAGATTATTTGTACACTTTGTAATATTCATGAAAATAACAAAAGAACGCCGCGTATTTCTCCATTCCGCTCTAGCATTGATTAGTTCTTTGCTACTGCCCACCAAAGTATTTTCACGGTGGGATGGCAATGCATACAACAAAGCAGATATTACCGACTCAATTTTCAGTGTCGGGGTCACAAATCCAGGAGACCTCGTAGAAGCAAATGACATTATAGATTTGTCGCTACCGGAAATTGCGGAAAATGGCGCGATTGTTCCCATTACAGTCCGCAGTGAGGTGTTGAATACAGAAAGGATTTTTATTTTTGCCGAAAAGAACCCCCAACCTTTAGTTTCAGACTATGTCTTTTCGGACGGGGTAGAGCCGTTTGTTGCATCTCGTATAAAAATGAGTAAAACAGCCTTCGTCCATGTCATCGTATTAGCTAACGGAACCTTTTACAGAGCCTCACGGCAAGTTAAAGTAACGATAGGCGGGTGTGGGGAAGAATAATGTCGAGAAAGAAATATCAGAATGGATAAAACGATACGCTTCAGAATTAGAATCAAAAACGAAATTGCAGACGTCAAGGTAATGATTTTTCATCCGATGGAAACGGGTTATAGAAGAGATAAAAATTCTAAAGAAATCATTCCTAAACACTTCATTCACACGGTGAACATTGCTCATAATGGGAAACCGATCATGCAAGTACATTGGAGCCGCTCTGTATCGAAAAACCCCTATTTAAACTTTCGTGTGCCGAGGGCATCCAAAGGTGACGAGCTACTGATCGCTTGGAACGATAACATGGGGCAATCTGGAGCCGGGACAGCTACAATCCCCTAAGCTGATTGAATCTATGCGCTTTCTACTCCATGTCGCGACTACTGTTTTTCTATGCATCCATATGCAAGTATGGGGATCCCCCGAGGAAGATAGAGCGGTGTTTTTATCTACCTTCTCTGTGAACATACCTGGTGTACCAGTATCACAATATATTCATGGGTCAATGATGCTGAGTGAAGACGCGCTGAGCCAATACAACAGCATTATGGACTTCCCTCCCTTCCAAGGCGTCATTGATAGTGGACAAAAAATCTGGGTAACGCCGTTTAAAAACGGCAGGACCTTCGCTGATTGTTTCGAAAATAGGGGGATCAATATCGCTGGAAAGTTTCCCTTTTATAACGAAGAACTAAAGAGAGTTATTACGTTTGAAATGGCACTTAATTCCTGCCTAGAGCAAAATGGTGAAAGGCTAATGGCCTATACTGACCCTGAGACTATGGGAGCATTAAGCGCTTACGCAAGAAGTTTATCAGACGGTATGCTCATGGATATCGAAGTAGTAAGTAAGCAAGCTACCGGTAAATACGAACTCGGGAAGTCACTCTATTTCAGACGAATCGGTCAGTACAACTTAGCTTGTGCATCTTGTCATCTAACTAATGGCGGACGCTACTTTCGAGATGAACTGTTGTCCCCAGCTATCGGTCAAGCCGTTCACTTTCCTGTATTTAGGGGCGGGGAGCGCCTGTATACACTGCAAATGAGATACCAGCGGTGCATGGAAGCAGTAGGTGCGGTGCCTTTCGAGTCCGGTAGCGAAGCACTCAACAATTTAGAGTACTTCCATTCATACCTCAGTAACGGCCTACCTCTACAGTCAGCCGTTTACAGACGATAGGGGTTTAGCTTAGAGCTCAAAACTGCAACGAGAAAAATTTCAAAAGCAAACCTAAAACTGCAGTCAGCAACAATCTTTCAATAATTGTTAGTTTAATTTTCATGAATGTCACCATTAATTATTAGGATATTTCGGAAACTTTAGGCTGTTTAGTCCTGACTTACGAATGTTACGTATTGAGCTTCACTTTTAAGCGTGTCAATTTGACTGGCATCGGACACCTTCAGCTTGAGTATCCATACCTCATGAGGCGCCTCATTGACCAACTCAGGTTGATCGCTCAATAATTCATTTAATGCAACAACCTCTCCGTCTACGGGCATAAATAGATCAGACGCAGTCTTTACCGACTCGATCACCCCACATTGTTCGCCAGCCTTAAATTTGTCGCCTATCGAAGGGGTGTCAATAAAGACGATATCGCCTAACGATTCTTGGGCATAATCGCTTATTCCAATCGTTGCGACATCCTCGCTATGAGGAGAGATCCATTGGTGTGTATCGCTAAATCTGATCTTTTTATTGTCTGTCATTCCTGCTCCAAAAACTGTCGGTTTGCGAACGCAATTAATACAAATATTTCCTCTTTATACTTTATTTTCTCGTGGATAAAATAAATAACTGTCAAATGCGCTCGGAGAGCCTCCTTCAACGCGAATTAATAAATTTAACTGGTACTCCATCTTAGCCTCTAATTCCAATTGAGCAATGCCCTGAGCATAATCCAATGGGTAAATCACTCGGCTTGTGATGATGCGCCCCTGAATGTCGGTTAACTTTAATTCGATAGCTGGCAATTCGACTTGCTCGATACCGACATTTTGAATGGTGGCACGAAACTGGTACGCGCTATCTCCTACATCGGACCTCATCACTAAATCGACCCCAACCAATTCGAGCTCATTAATAAGACGCTTCCCTTTGATCTCACAGCCAATTTTCTCGCATGCTTGATACATCCAATCCGCACCTTTAGGGATGCCAGCTAAAATTGTTTTGTTAAAACCAATGATAATTATCGCAACGAATGTCACGCATAAGATGCTATTTATATATCTCCAGATGGACTTTCTTTTAGGTAAGGGGGCGAAAACAGCCTCATATAAGTTTGCATCATTCGTTGCTCGAATAAGTTTTTCGGAGCCAACCTTCGATACTGAACGTTGGGCTAAAACTGGTTTGTTCGCATTGTGAGTATTATATTTATCTAAACGCTGTTTTTGTTCCGAAGGTTGTTTTTCATCTTCAGAAATATCTTGTTCTGTTGGTTGGCCTGTGTCCAAACCGTCAAAACGATAATGAGCATACCCGTCGAACATATGGTTACAAGAAGGACACTCAGTGCGACCTGCACATTGAACCATTTGTGTTGAAGTTGACACAAAGAAATGTGTACATCGGGGACACACAAGAAATAATTCCATAACGTTAAGAGTTGAGCTTGCTACCTTGCAAACAAACCCATTCATCCATAACTTTAAATCTGCTCATTTCAAACCATTGTCCGTAAAGGTTCATCAGATCTTGCCCTTGACTCACTAAAATACCTGATAAAACGATCTGTCCACCTGGTTTAACCAGCTGGCTCAGTAGTGGCGCTAAGACCGCCAAAGGAGATGGCAAAATATTTGCTACAACGATATCGGCATTTGCAGAAACATTTTCGAGCGCGGAGATCACCTCTAACACCACTTTATTTCTACTAGAGTTGTAATGGGTCGATTGCAGCGCATCTTCATCGATATCGATTGCCAATACATCACCTGCTCCAAATTTCTTTGCAGCAATGGCTAAGATTCCAGATCCACATCCATAGTCTATGATCGTTTGCTTAGGGACCAAATGACGCTCCAGCCATTGCAAACATAACTGAGTAGTCGGATGACTACCCGTGCCAAAAGCGAGACCAGGATCAAGGATAATATTTATTTCTGATGCATCTTTGACTGCCGACCAACTTGGAGATATTTGTAGACGCTTTGTTATTTGTATCGGCTCAAATTGCTGTTGAGTCAAACGCACCCAGTCCTGATCATCCACAAGATTCTCGACGGGGTGTGGCAGTTTTAAAGGATGAACCGCACTCACCAAATCAGAGAAAATCTGACTAGTATGCATCTGGCCATCAAATAGCCCAACAACCGTATTGCGTCCCCAGGATAATAAAACCTCTTCCCCGGGCTCTAGATAAATCGCTCTTTCCTCATGAGAGCCCTCGTCAGCGTCTGTGACATCTACTGATAAGGCGCCAACAGAAAACAACGCGTCACTTAAGGCGTCTACATCTGCTCCTGGAACGCTAAATTCTAGGGACAACCAAGCCATAATAGAAACTCGATAACTTTAATAAAATTAACAATCTACGTATTTGCCAGTTTCTTCTCAAGATAGTGAATACTAACGCCGCCCTCAACAAATTTAGCATCAGTAACTAGCTCTCGATGCAAAGGGATATTTGTCTCAATTCCCTCAACAACCATTTCGGATAAAGCCACTCTGAGTCTTGACAGTGCTTGCGACCGAGTATCGCCATGGGCAATCAATTTACCAATTAACGAATCATAGTACGGCGGAACGAAATAGTTCTGATATGCGTGCGAATCTACCCGTATTCCTGGGCCGCCTGGGATATGTAAGGTGTTAATTCTTCCCGGTGAGGGAGTAAATTTGTATGGATGCTCTGCATTTATTCTACATTCCACCGCATGCCCATTAAACTGAATATCTTTTTGCCTGAAGGGTAGCTTCTCTCCGAACGCGACTATAATCTGAGTTTTTACAATATCGATACCCGTAATCATCTCAGTAACCGGGTGCTCCACTTGGACACGTGTATTCATTTCAATAAAATAGAATTTCCCGTTCTCATATAAAAACTCGAATGTACCAGCGCCTCGGTATCCAATTTTTCTGCAAGCTTCAGCGCATTTCTCACCAATTTTTGCACGCTCTCTAGGCCGAACATGTGGTGCGGGCGCCTCCTCGATGACCTTTTGATGGCGTCGTTGCAAGGAACAGTCTCGATCCCCTAGATACACAGCATGTTTATGCTGATCTGCCAAGACCTGAACCTCAATATGCCTTGGATATTCTAGGAATTTCTCCATGTAAACCGTAGGGTTCCCAAATGCGACTTGGGCTTCTTGTTTGGTCATGTTGACAGCATTAACTAGTGCGGCTTCGGTATGAACAACTCTCATACCTCGCCCGCCTCCCCCTCCAGAGGCTTTAATAATTACGGGATAACCAATGTCTCTAGCAATACCAATAACTTCTTTGGGGTCGTCTGGAAGTGCGCCCTTGCTGCCAGGCACAACCGGAATACCCGCCTTAATCATTGTGATTTTTGCGCTGACTTTATCTCCCATCAACCGAATGGTTTCAGGTTTTGGTCCGATAAAAACAAACCCGCTTTGCTCTACTCGCTCAGCAAAATCGGCATTTTCTGAGAGAAATCCGTATCCTGGATGAATAGCTTGCGCATCAGTAACTTCGGCCGCGCTAATGATTGCAGGCACGTTAAGATAAGAGTCTGTGCTGGAGGCTGGCCCGATACAAACAGACTCATCTGCAAGGCGAACATACTTAGCTTCAGCATCTGCCTCAGAGTGGACCGCTACGGTTTTTATGCCCATCTCTCTGCATGCTCGCTGAATTCTTAAGGCTATTTCACCTCGATTCGCAATTAAAATCTTTTCAAACATAAATATCTACACACCCTTTGATAGGAACTCTTACGCGCGTAAAGACGGCTTTTAACCCGAAGCAATTAGGCACTAAACGATGACAAAAAGAGGTTGGCCAAACTCTACTGGTTGGCCGTTCTCCACAAGTATCTTTTTAATAACTCCCGACTTCTCAGCCTCGATTTCGTTAAGTAATTTCATTGCTTCGATAATGCATACCGTTTCGCCCTCAGTGACTGTTTGTCCCACCTCTACGAACGCCGCAGACTCAGGGTTAGACGCACGATAAAAAGTCCCCACCATAGGAGACTTCATATTGAATCCTTCATCAACCGGAGTTGGCTGATCATCCGCAGAAACCACAGGCACCTCGGCCTGATGCGGCATGTCCATATGAATCGGCTGTGTCATCGGAGACGCGAGCGACGTGATAACGGCTTTATTCCCACTGTTTATTCTGACCTTTTCTTCACCCTCAGTGATTTCGAGCTCCTCTATACCAGACTCCTTAACAAGGTCGATTAATTTTTTAAGTTTTCGTAAATCCATTACAAACTTCCCTTCAATTTTCCGATCACGTAATCAAGCGCGACATCGTATCCCATAGCCCCAAAGCCGCAGATCACAGCCTCAGCCCTGTCACTAAGATAGGAGTG
The DNA here is from genome assembly GCA_009886305.1 of Betaproteobacteria bacterium. GTDB lineage: Bacteria > Pseudomonadota > Gammaproteobacteria > Burkholderiales > Eutrophovitaceae > Eutrophovita. The sequence goes on along the minus strand of QXZO01000115.1, from coordinate 1,773 downwards.
ATGTCGAAACCGCTCGCGCTTATAAATGTTTGAGAGGTGGACTTCAATAAAAGCCACATCGACCGCAGAAATAGCATCACGAATTGCAATACTTGTATGCGTATATGCTGCAGCGTTAATGATTAAGAATTTCGCGCCCATAGACTTGCTCTGCTGAATCAGAGAAACCAACTCTCCCTCGAAATTTGTTTGGCGAGCCTCTAATTTTAAGCCAAGTTCTTGTGCCTTTACCGTCAACTTAGTTTCTATATCCTCGAGCGTGTCAGCCCCATAAAGATCAGGCTCTCGCGTCCCTAAGAGATTTAGATTCGGTCCATTGAGTAAAACAACATCGCAAAAATCAAGCGCTTTCATATCATTTGACATATGGAAACCTATTGGTCAGTTATGAATATATAAATTAATGGGAGATAGCAGCATAATCGCGGATTATACACGCATTAGTCGTTAATTTAAGCCTTATAAGCTGTTCTCGGACAAAACGAAGGTGGAAATCTTAGATTAATTTCCTAAAAACAAGGAAAAGTTAGTAATTAAAATCGATCGTTGCCGTTATTTAGCGTATTTTAGAGGCAAAATTGCGTATTTTAGAGGCAGGAACGACACCAGAGTGAATGTCGATCAAATCACCAGTTGGAGATAAGAACACCGTGAATGGCAGTCCTGACCTTTGATTTCCGAGAACTTCAGAAATGCGAAGAGCATCACCTGAGCCAATCAATATTGGATAATTAACCTTGTTAGTCGTGACGAAATCACGAACCTTAACGATATCGTCAACAGCGATCCCAATAAAGGTCACATTGATATCTCGAAATTCCTCGTGAAGACTGATAAAAAGTGGAATTTCTTCTAAACAAGGCGGACACCAAGTCGCCCAGAAATTCACAATTCGATAAACCCCATCCCAGTCTGATATTTGTCGCCAATTACCTGAAAGATCCTTAAATTGAGCAGATTGAGCATTTTTAACTGCCCGTTCGTCAACCTTAGGGCCTATATTTCCGATAAGGATGCCGCCCGTTACAGACGCCAGGATCACTAAAGCTACTAAAAATTTTCGCGACATTTGTCCAATCTTTTAGAACAGCAATTAATTTAAACCCGGGAAAAAACTGAAACTTAATATATTTTCCTCAGGCAAAAAACATATACCCTCATCAGAGCAACCCTGGTGCCTGGCTTTCAGGTTTAATGTGCCTGCCTGCCGCGCCGTCTGACCCAAATTCAGCTCCAAAACCAATTTTATCTGTCCTCGGTAGACTTCTACATCACCAAAAAATTCGTCCTTATGGCTGAGGGCCTCCGGAAAAGCTAACCCAGAAAGAACTGCCTCTGACTCTAACAACTCGAAGGTTAAGCTACGTTTATAAATATAACAACATTCGTTAATATCATAAGTGAGCACTAACTTATTTTCGCTTATCAGATTTCCTGATAAGCGGTAAAAATTACCCGCGCTTAGGTTTTCAAAGTTATCGGCGGTAGCCTGAGCAGACCAACAGAGCACCAACAGTATTAAAACTCTCTTCAAAATGGTATCCACATTGATCCCTTAACACGGCTTTAAACAAACAACAAAAATGATAGCATCTCTCATTTTGTCAGGTATCAGTCGTTGTTAGACACCCTCACTAGATTATGAGGCACTCCGTCCTTAACCGTCGGATACTCTAAACTTACTCGGAGCTCACTCTTTATTCGATCATTTGAGATTAAGCGGGACTCTCTTAAAAACGACCAGGACATATCAGGTAACACTCGCCTCGCCTC
>QXZO01000114.1 GCA_009886305.1 Betaproteobacteria bacterium | reverse complement strand
AAAAAACCACATCGAAAGCCAGATCCTAAAGCTTGAGAGGTCTCCGCCTCAAAGTGCAAACTAGCATCATTTAATTGAAGTTTCTCTAGTGCATCCCTCAATGAATCATATTCATTTGATTCGACTGGATACAGACCCGCGAACACCTGGGATTTAACTTCCTTGAAACCGGGAAGCGCCTTCTTCGCGGGGTTTTTAGCTAGCGTTATCGTATCCCCTACTTTCGCGGCCTGCAGTTCTTTGACGCCAGAAATTACAAAACCAACTTCACCTGCTGATAGTTTATCTCGAACGATCGATCTTGGTGTAAAGACGCCAACTTGTTCACATTGGTGATTTGTTTGGTTAGCCATTAGGCGAATTTGATCTTTGGCTTTAAGCTCTCCGTCAATCATTCTAACAAGCATAACCACGCCGACGTAATTATCGAACCAGGAATCAATGATCAACGCTTTCAAAGGTGCACTTGGGTCGCCTTTAGGCGGCGGGATATCCTGAACCACTTTATCCAAAAGTTCCTGGACACCCTGCCCAGTCTTTGCGCTAGCCGTTAACGCACCAATAGCCGGTATACCAACAATATCTTCAATTTCTTCAATTACACGATCAGGATCCGCTGAAGGTAGGTCGATCTTGTTAAGAGCAGGAATAACATCAACCCCAAGATCAATTGCTGTATAGCAGTTCGCTACGGTTTGGGCCTCAACACCTTGAGAAGCATCAACGACCAGCAAGGCGCCTTCGCAGGCCGAGAGCGAGCGGGAAACTTCGTAAGAGAAATCGACATGCCCTGGCGTGTCGATAAGATTCAATTGGTATGTTTCCCCGTCTGATGCTTTAAAGCTCAGCGTAGCTGTCTGCGCTTTTATCGTGATGCCACGCTCTCGTTCTAAATCCATAGAATCAAGAACTTGAGACTCCATCTCTCGATCGCTCAGCCCACCGCAAGTCTGAATAAAACGATCTGCCAGTGTCGACTTACCGTGGTCGATATGGGCGATAATTGAAAAATTTCTGATATGTCGCATGAACGAAGCACGACAACGTGCCCACCAATATTTAAAGGGGGAATTCTACCGGATTCCCCCTTTTCTAGATACTTCTTGAGCCAAGGAAAAAGCTATTTCGACTTTAACCTAATCGGAACATATAAAGATCCACCACCTCTTTGAATGAGTAGCGCCACGCTACGCGCGTTCTCGTACCCCTTCATTAATTCCTTAAACTGAGCGACCGTTTTTACGTCGTCATTGTTTAAGGCAAGAACTATATCTCCGGTTCTGAGACCAGCTTGTTCTCCCGCTCCAGCCACACGATCTACCAACACCCCGCTTTCAAGCTCGAGTTCCTTAAGTTTCGCTGGATCAATGTCTGACACGGCGAGACCAAGTTGCTCAATCACATTGGAGGTTACAGCCTTATTTTTGCTAGGTTCACGTTTGGCTGCAGCATCTGGAGGAATTTCACCCACCGTCAAAGTGAGAGTCTTGGATTTTTTATTGCGCCAAACCTCGACCTCCACCTTCTCTCCCGGTCTCGTCTGACCTACGATACGAGGTAAGTCATTTGATGTTTCCACATCGATCCCATCGAAAGTCAAAATGATATCCGATGTGGCAATGCCAGCCTTACTCGCAGCCGCTCCTTTTTCAACCCGACTTACCAAGGCACCTCTTGCTCGGTCTAACCCAAAAGACTCAGCTAATTCTGCAGTAACCTCTTGGATAACGACTCCAATACGCCCCCGCTTAACACGACCATCCGTTCTTAATTGATCAGCGACATTTACGGCCACATCAATAGGAATAGCAAAGGACAGCCCCATAAAACCGCCTGTTCGACTGTAAATCTGAGCGTTGATCCCAACAACCTCGCCTGCCAAGTTGAAAAGCGGCCCACCTGAATTGCCAGGATTAATTGCAACGTCCGTCTGGATAAAAGGGACGTAATTCTCTTGAGGAAGAGATCGGCCTTTGGCGCTCACAATTCCCGCAGTAACCGTACTCTCAAAACCAAATGGGGAACCGATAGCCAAGACCCAGTCACCCACACGTAGTTTTTCTGGATCCCCGATACTTACAAAAGGCAAATCAGTTGCCTCGATTTTTATTACTGCTACATCTGTTCGCTTGTCCACTCCTATAATCTTTGCCGGATATTCGCGTTTGTCGTTCAATTTCACAGTAATATCATCTGCAGCAGCAACGACATGGGAATTGGTTAATATGTAACCATCACTACTAAAAATAAATCCAGAGCCGAGGGATCGTGATTCACGCTTGCTCCCTTCTGGCGGAGCAAATCTGCGGAAAAAATCATAAAATGGATCATCCTCAGGAACAGGAATATTGCTTGGTTGGTCAATCTGGGTTTTGGTGCTAATGTTCACCACTTTGACACCCTGCTCCTCAACTAAATCAGCAAAACTCGGAAGCTCAACCGCTGCTAAGTGTGACATATGCGTGAGCGCTAGGCACGTTAAACCGATTTTTAAAGCAACTTTCACTTTTTTTCTCCTTCTATAGTCCAGTTTGTCTTTGATTTCGCGTCTACCAACCCGGAGTCTAATACTTGACCAAGGAATCTCCGATTTGCTTGACCGTATTTGCGGGTACATCCCCTAGTACCGTTACAAACTGATCGTCTAACACTCTCCGATACACATTCAAAGAGCCTTCTCTAGCCAGACCCGCTCGAAATCCGTTATTACGCCTTGAATCTATAAAAATAGAAACGGCCGCAAAACCATCAGAGAAGACTAGTTGAACGCGAGACTCTGCCTCACCAACTTGTTTTTGTAATTGCATCACTTGCTTGAATCCAGGCGGTGGCTGCCTTACTCCCCAGAGTCTGTCAGAGGCAGCTGTTTGGAGCTGCTTCCTAGTGCCACGGTCCATTCTCCATGCCATAGCCTCATCTTCGTATTTTGATCGCGTCATCGCTTCCGTAACGTGATTTCCTATTGTTATTTCCGTAAACATGATTTGTTCTACGAGCTCGTTTCGGTCGGTGTACATTTGAGCCTTTATTTGTAGACCAGTCTTTTGATCGATCCACAACTCATGCCGGTACCGCATTTTGTCTTTAGGAAGGAGAGTAATGTGGGTTGCAAACCGTCCAGCTATTCGATCAACGTTGCCA
>QXZO01000113.1 GCA_009886305.1 Betaproteobacteria bacterium | reverse complement strand
TGCGCGGTGTGGATGATGGCGGTAATTGATGCTCGAGTTGATTCTTGGCTTTAGTCTTATAGTGATTATAAATGTCACATTTTTTGGTTGGGCGGGAGACAAAAAACAAACAGTTCTACTTGGGATAATAGCTGTTGGCGTTGCCTTGATTGTTTACTTACTCGCCAAGGAGGCAATGTTTGGGTCTTTTGAGTTGGTTGTTTAGTTATCGTATCGAAGATTAGGATTAGGATTAGGCGCGCGTAGCCTTCGCTCGAGCGCGGCGACTTTTGACTTCACCTGTAGTGATTTCTCAGGCAGTGTCCCCGGCTAGTCGTTTTTTGCCGGCTTTAAGAAACTCTTTTGACCAACGGCAATACACAGCGGTATTAATGCCATTAGCACGACATAGTTCGGCAATACTGCGTTCCCCACGAAGGCCTTCCCGCACAATGCGAGTCTTATCTTCGGATGAATAGTGTTTGCGGGTGGCTCAATGTATATCTCGAACGGTTTTCTCAGCAGATGGTTTGGTTTTTTTAGGCATCACGCTTGTTCTCTTAGGGTCAACGATGATTAAAACACTCTTTTAGACAATCAGACCATTATGTCCAACTGGTGCTAACGGCATACAGGAAGCCATGAGAATATTTAAAGTCACGCCAAAAGTGCGGGATAGACATCACGACTTTTCCTAAGAGTCTGCGTATAATCGTTGCTTAAAAAAGCATGTAAGTGATGCTACACACAACTGCCTTGGATAAGAGTACGTGATACTTATGGCTTCAGATTCTAGCGAAATAGTTAAAACTGATCAAAAGAGGTCCCTAGAAACCAAAAAGCGGATACTTGACGCCACAGAGCAATTATTCGCACAGCACGGATTTTATGGAACCTCTATGAGAGATATTGCCGCGCTCTCTGGGTCGCGTATTTCGCTCATTTATTACCATTTCGGCTCCAAAGACAAAATTTTTCAGACCGTGGTCGATCGACGATCTGAAGAGCATAAGAACCACATGCTGGGCTCCCTTCATAATGCTGTTGTCTTGCATGAAGACGCGCCTGTGCCTCTCGATATTTTAATCGAGGCATACTTGAGGCCATGTCTGGAGCGGCATCAATGTCATGGCCCTGGTTGGCGGAATTATATTAGGCTCTTGGCACATTTAGCTAGCGAGTCAGCATCCAGCGACTACCAAAAAACATTTTTCACCTATGACGTTGTTAATAAAGCATTTTTGAATGAATTTAAACGTGCTCTCCCAGACGCGAAAGATTCTCATATCTACTGGGGGTTTTATTTTCTACAAACCGCAAATATTAATTTCTTATTAGACACTCAGATTCTTGATATGCAGTCCGAAGGTCAATGCAGCGCAAGTGATATTGATATAACGATTGAGCAATGCCAACGATTTTTTACTAGAGGATTTACAGCGCCTTAAAACTTTTGGTGATTCAGTCACTAGAGCCTTGACCGATGTGCGAAAACTATAAACCTAAAGTTTGTCGCATCACTCCTCGAATTTATTGATACCCATCAAATCGAGCTTGTTCTATGAGATCGATGGATTTTTATCGTCTGAGAAATCTTAACTTTTCATAAACAGCTAGATTTGCTTCCTTATTTTATTGAGGAACACCCTGGACTTCTTGCGTTTGAATCACCATACATATATGATAAATAAATAGATCGATCGACTAATTTAATTTCGTTGTCTTATTTGTCAATTGTTTAGTCTATTAAAGACGGTAAGGAATAAGCCAATTATAAATTTTTAAAGTATCGAGAAAATGACATTTCTGATTTACGTATTGCAAATAAAAATAATTACTAACTCGATTAGGAAACTTCTATGACTACGCAAATTTTTTTTAGTATATATAGATCAATTACATGGGTAATGCCCGGAACACTTGCAATAGTATTTGCTTTTAGTTTTATGTCTTCAAACATCGCAGCCGACGAAACGATGGCTACTATGGAGGAAATTTTGGTCACCGCGCAACGCCGCTCAGAGTCGATCGAAGACGTCCCTATAGCAATTACTGTTCAGACTGCAGAGGACCTCAGGAAAAACAATATAGTAGATATTCGCGACATTGGTAATGTAGTTCCCGGACTCAGTTTCTTGGGTCAAGGTGCCATCGCAATACCGGCCATTAGAGGGGTTCAATCTTTCAGCGGTCAGGCCGGTACCGAGCAGCCAACGGCGATGTACATAGATGGTATATACCAGCCCAACCAGTGGAGTAATTACTTTGACTTGGTGGATATTGAAAGGTTAGAGGTTTTGAAAGGGCCACAAGGTACGCTTTACGGGCGAAACAGTATGGGAGGCGCTATTAATATCACCACGGTGAAGCCTCAATATGAAACAAAGGGTAAGTTATCGGTTAAATATGGCCGTTACACCGGCAGCGATGAAGACGGAGGAGATCGATCCATAGGTGGTTATGTTACGGGCCCTCTGGTTGATGACGTTCTTGCCTACAGCCTATCGGTTTATTCGAGAGATATGGAGGGATATTTGACCAACGATCTCACCGGCGGCGGAACAGGCGAACATAAAAAATGGTTTGTCCGAGGAAAGCTTTTATGGGAACCATCTGAAAATACATCCATAGAACTCATTTACTTTAAAACCGATCGCGACGATTTAGAAACTTTTGCGTCCTCTCCTCCAAACAAAAATTCAGCGGCAGCCTATTGGCCTGATGGTGTCGTATCGTCCGGGCCTTGGCATGTGGCATCCGAATTGACGGGAGCCAGCAACCCCCTTTATGTGGAACAAGAAAGTGTGGCTCTGAAGATAAATCATTACTTTGAGGGATATGGAACGCTCACGTCGACCACATCAACGAACGATTATCAAACAGAATTCACCGTTGATCTAGATGGAGGAACCTCCGCTCAATGTAAGGCGACTTTTGTTTGTGCCGATTTTTGGCAGGACTACCCCAGTGAAGATTTTCAACAGGAGTTTTTGTTTACGTCGGATCAGTTTGGTAAGTTAAGTTTTGTTGCGGGACTTTATTTCTACGAAAATGATGCTGGATTCGAAGGCAACTATGCGCCGGTACTTACCTCGTCTGGGTATGCCATTCCAGATCAGTCTTTGGCGGGTTATATCAGTGGTTCCACTATTTATATAGAATCTGAGGCGATTTTTGGTTCGCTGACCTATCAATTTACGGACCGATTTAAAGGTATATTGGGGGGCAGGTATAACGATGAAAGTATTTATGGAGAGGGCATATACAGCGGTAAAATATTTCCAAATGGTGGAAAATTGACCGATGATTCTTTTTCGCCACGCATAGCACTTCACTACGAACTGTCAGATTCGGTTAGCGTTTATGGGTCATACACGGAAGGGCGTAAGGGGCCCGTGCTACAGTCATTTTCTACCGCAGACGACTATGCAGATTACGAGGACATAGAGGCCTTTGAAGTTGGTGTGAAATCATCAGGTGATAATTATCGACTAAGCGCAGCGCTATTTATGTATGACTACACTGATTTTCAAGATCAAGTTTGGGACGGCTCAGCATCCCTCTTGGGCAATGCTGAGAGTGCCGAAATGCAAGGCCTTGAGATAGATTGGCTAGTGGCAATCAGCGAAAAGTTAGAAGTAAGAGCTGTGGCGTCTTGGTTGGATACAGAATACGGAACATTTGAGGCGGCGTCATATAAGTTGCCCATGACTCAAAATGGGATGACGCAAGTGATACTTCAAATGAAAGGTGATCAAATGAAACTTGCGCCGGAAAGGACTCTGGGCTTGACCATGACCTACACCGGCGAGTTGGAGTCTGGCGAGTTAGAGTTTAGCGGCTCGATGAGCTACTCTGATGAGTATTGG
>QXZO01000112.1:12289-24123 GCA_009886305.1 Betaproteobacteria bacterium | reverse complement strand
GCCAGAGCTCCTCGGTGATAAACGGAATAATCGGGTGCGCCATACGCAGTGATTTCTCAAGTGTGCGGATGAGTGTTCTTCTTGTGGCCCTTCGCTGCGCTTCGTCGCCTGTTTGTATTTGTACTTTTGCGATTTCTAGGTACCAGTCGCAAAATTCGTCCCATACAAACTGGTATATTGCGCTCGCTACGGTGTCGAAGCGGTAGTCTTCAAACCCCTTATGTACCTTGACGAGAGTCCGCTCAAATTCATTAGAAATCCAACGGTCTGCGGCAGAAAAATCAAGATATTGACCTGAGGCGCAAACTTCTGGACCGTGTTTCTCTAACCCGCAATCCTCACCTTCAGTATTCATGAGTACGAATCGAGAGGCATTCCAAAGCTTATTGCAAAAGTTACGATAGCCCTCGCACCGATTTAGGTCGAAGTTAAGTGTTCGAGCAAAGGTAGCTAAAGATGCGAATGTAAATCGCAGCGAATCAGCCCCAAAGGAGGGAATACCTTTGGGGAAATTCTTACGTAGGTACTTTTCAATTTTGTCTTGGTGCTCTGCCAGCATAAGACTTTGCGTTGATTTGCCAACGAGCGACTCTAAGTCAATGCCATCCAAAAGGTCCAATGGGTCAATTGTATTGCCCTTTGATTTGGACATCTTTTGGCCCTCGGCATCCCGCACGAGTGCATTGATGTAGACGTCTTTAAAGGGGACTTGGCCGGTAAAATGCAGCGTCATCATGATCATACGCGCGACCCAAAAGAAGATGATATCAAAGCCGGTGACCAGCACATTTGAGGGCAGATATCGTTCTAAATCGTCAGTTTTTTCGGGCCACCCTAAGGAGCTAAAAGGTACGAGTGCGGAAGAGAACCAGGTATCAAGCACGTCTTCGTCACGACGCAGCGCTCCGGTGTAGCCTTTTGCCTTGGCCTGAGCAAGCGCTTCCTCTTCGTTACGCGCAACGTAAGCATTGCCGTCAGTGTCGTACCATGCGGGTATTTGGTGCCCCCACCACAATTGTCTTGAGATACACCAGTCCTGAATATTCTCCAACCAGTGGTTGTAGGTCGATGTCCAATGATCAGGATGAAATCGAATCTCTTCATCTTTTACTGCTTTAAGCGCTTTGTTAGCTAAGCCTTCGGTTTTCACGAACCATTGGTCCGTTAGCATGGGCTCAACAGTCTCCCCTGTACGTCCTGACTTTGGGACATTAAGCGTATGTTTCTTCTCGCCTACTAAATGTCCTGATGTCTCCAGTTCCTCAAGTATTAATTTGCGAGCTTCCAGTCGGTCTATACCTTGAAAACGAAGGGGTGTGTTTGTGTTGAGAGTGCCGTCGAGATTAAGAATATTAATTGGCGTTAAACCATGTCGCTCGCCTACACTGAAATCGTTAAAGTCATGCGCTGGAGTAATTTTTACACAGCCTGTCCCAAATTTAGCATCTACGTATTCGTCTGCAATTACTGGGATGGTGCGTTCACAAAGTGGCACAACGACTTGCTGTCCAATAAGGTCGGCGTATCGCTCATCCGTTGGATTGACAGCAATCGCGACATCTCCGAGCATCGTTTCGGGTCTGGTGGTAGCCACTACAACATTAAACTTGCCATCCGAACTGGGGTACTTGATCTCCCAGATTTTACCGGTTGTCTCGACGTTCTCTACTTCAAGGTCTGATACGGCCGTCTGAAGTTGTGGGTCCCAGTTGACCAGTCTATTGCCTTTATAAATTAACCCGTCTTGATGAAGGCGAACAAAAACTTCAACAACGGCTTCGGACATGTGCGCGTCCATCGTAAAGTAACCAGATTTACCACCATCTGAATCTGCATATTCCCAGTTAGCTGACGAACCTAGTCGTCGCATTTGGTTGGTTATGGTTGAACCAGATTGTTGTTTCCATCGCCAGACTTCTTTTAGAAAGTCCTCGCGACCAAGGTCGGTACGTTTTTGACCAACTGCAGCGAGTTGCCGCTCTACAACCAGTTGTGTGGCTATTCCGGCATGATCAGTCCCTACGACCCAGTTTGTCTTTTTCCCACTCATCCGGTGATAACGAATGAGGCTATCCATCAAAGTTTGTTGAAAGGCGTGCCCCATGTGGAGGGTCCCCGTTACGTTGGGTGGAGGCAGTTGTATGCAGTAGGTCGTTGCCTCATCTTCTGTCGACAAGAATGCATCGTCCTTGAAGAATCCGTATTCTTCCCATTTTGTGTACCAATAATCCTCGATCGATTTGGGATCGAAGGTCTTGGCCAATTCAGATTGAGAGGATTGGGCTTGGGTTTTATTCTCCATGTTTGAGGCTTTTTAAAACTTGTTGGATCATTAAAATATTAAAGTTCATCGTAACATTATTTGGTGGTGACTCTACAATGAAGAATGAACGATCAAAGGCATTCAATCAGTAAATGGACACTCAGTTTCACCGTGGTTAACGTCAACTGATCTGAGCTGAGAGGGCTATCTGTATCTTTAGCTACATTTTATGGACTTTGATGGCATAGCCGCGGTCTCGGTACCACTTGAAGCGCTGACGACCGACCTCGATCGAGTTTTTGTGTTGAGTAATAATCTCCACCAACCGTTGAAACGAACTAAATTGCTCTGGTGGTTTCGGAGTTAAATTAATTAAGACGTCAAGGTGCGAGCTCGCATCGTCATGCCTTAATTCTAGCGCGGTTAATTCATGAGTCGATTCGTCGGGACCGATCGAATGCGGAATGAATTTAGTGGGGTCATGCGACCAAAGATACTCGGAGACCGATTTTGAGTGATCGGCATCCCTGGTGGCAATACACGCCTTTCGTCGCATTTTTAATGTTTTTTCGGAAAGCTTTACCAGAAACGGTAGTTCGTCATTCACCCCCGTGTAGAAGATAATTTCAGTCATTATCTGGCTGACTTACTTTTTGATTGACTTTAAACGCGGTTCATTAGGAATTCGCATAAGAGTGGCACTGGCCTGCCTGTTGAGCCTTTCTCTTTACCTGACACCCAAGCGGTACCCGCGATATCTAGGTGCGCCCATGGGTATTTCGTTGCAAATTGCGCTAAAAAGCAAGCGGCCGTTATGCTTCCAGCAGCTCTACCCCCGATATTGGCTAAGTCTGCAAAATTACTAGAGAGTAGTTTTGTGTAATCTTCCCATATAGGCATGCGCCAAACGCGGTCCCAAGAAGTAGTACCTGCTCGGCTGATTTCCTCAGCCAAGTTATCATTGTTACTGAAGAGCCCCGTGGCTACCTTACCTAACGAAACCACACATGCTCCGGTGAGTGTAGCGACGTCAATTGCGGCTGCCGGATTTAGCTTTTCTGCATAGGTCAGTGCATCACATAACACCAACCGCCCCTCAGCATCGGTGTTGAGTATCTCAATCGTTTTACCTGACATGGAGGTCACCACATCACCGGGACGCGTCGCAGTGCCACTGGGCATATTCTCTGCTGCTGCTACGAGTCCGACGACATTGATGGGTAACTTCATTTCCGAAATGGCGGATAAGGTCCCGATTACACTGGCTGCCCCTCCCATATCGTACTTCATTTCATCCATTCCGCTGGATGACTTTATTGATATCCCGCCTGTGTCAAAGGTGATCCCTTTGCCCACTAAAACAATCGGTGCGTCTTTTTTCTTCCCGCCCGAGTAAGTGGCGTGAATTAATTGGGCTGGCTCTTTGCTGCCTTGTGAAACCGATAAGAGTGAGCCCATACCGAGCTTTTTCATGTCCGCCTCTGATAGACATTTAACGTTGAATTTATTTTGTTTACCTAATTTGGTCGTGATTTCCGCTAGAAAGCGAGGAGTACAAATATTTGCCGGCAAATTACCAAGGTCCTTTGCTAAGTTCATACCATTACCAATGGCGCCGCCTTCCGCAAGGTGAGTTTTATCGCTGGAGGAACTCTTACCTTCAATGGCTAGCGCAACCTTTGCTGGAGCGCCCGAAAATGACTTACCATCGAGCAAAGTTTTTCGTTGCTCGTATCTGTAGCTGATACTTTTCCCTATGGAAGCAATTTGGCGGGTCATCCATGCTCGGTTCACACCGCTAGCTTTGAGCTCAGGAACAAACAAGGTGATGGCTGTCTCTCCTGTTTCTCGAACTTTCGAAAAAGTTGTCTCGATCGCTCGAATGAATTCGACCTTGCACTTGTTACTACCTAGCCCAATCACCAGTACTGTTTTAGCTTTCGTCCCCGGTAGATTTGTGAGTTCTAGGGTTTTGCCGGCTTTGCCTGAGAAATTTCTGGACTTTAGGTTTTGTAGTAAGGTTCCCTTGCTTACCTTATTGATGATATTTGCTGCCACGGTCAGTTTTTGGTTCTCAAACATACCGACTACTACGTAGGAGCTAAGAGTTTCCGGGGATTTGGTGGTTATGCTAAAGTTCATCGATTGCGTCCTCAGTTTTGTGTTTTGGGATGTATCAGTTATTTTGCGAAAGCATTGTTTAAAGTGACTTCACCTTGATATATGACTATTTTTTCTAGAAACATTGTAAAAGAATATTCAGTAACATGGGCGGTCATTTTTGCGGCGCTGTTGATGATTGTGTTTGTCACGCAACTAGTCCGCTATCTAGGATACGCTGCAAATGGGTCAGTTCCCTTTGGGTCGGTGTTTTTGTTGTTTGCCTTAGGCAGCATCAAAAATTTGCCTATCTTGTTTTCGCTTAGCATTATTTTATCGGTGACGCTAAGTTTAAGTCGATGGTATCGAGACTCTGAGATGGTAGTTTGGGCCTCTTCAGGAAAGGCTCTGTCTGCATGGGTGCTGCCCACTTTAGGGTTTGTGACTCCGATTGCGATTTTGGTTACCTTTTTGACCCTATTTTTGGCGCCTTGGGCTGAGCAGCGGTTAGAAATTGAAAAACAAACACATGAAGTCAATGATGATATATCGACCGTGTCGCCCGGTACCTTTATCGAATCCAAGGATGGGTCAACAGTTTTTTTTGTCGATAGTCTTGAGTCCAGCGTACAGGTATTAAACGGAGTCTTTATCTTTAACCGTGACGCCAATGGAATCTCAATAACAAGCTCGAGTCGCGGTCGACAAGAGGAGTCTAAGCTAGGCGCTAGTTATCTGGTGGTCGAGGACGGTTATCGGTACACCGAGTTTAATCAATCTCAAGATTTTGATGTCACTAAATTTGCCACTTACGGGGTCAGAATGGATAAAAAGCCAACCAGTAGGCCTCACGTTCATCTCGGCGGTAGATCCACGCTTTCACTAATTGAAGAGGCCTCGCCTCACAGTCTGTCCGAGCTGGTGTGGAGGATTGGCCTTCCATTGAGTGCTGTCTTGTTGGCGCTAATCAGTATACCAATCTCTTTTGTCAATAACAGAGGGGGACGCTCGTATAGCGTAGCGGTGGGCGTCTTATTTTTTCTTTTATATAAAAACGCATTGGGTATTGTTCAAACTCAAGTTTACCAATCCAGTTGGTCTGTGTGGATGGGCCTTTTATTGCCACATCTCATCGTTTTGAGTATTTTCATTTTGTTACTTCTCCTGCGGGTAGGTGTATTCAAAAGAGGTTTGCGGATCCGGGAGTGTGTGTGAGGACGCTCCGAAAATACATCATTACCGAGACCCTCATCAGTATTTTGTTCGTCTTGTTTTTATTTGTTGCGTTATTTTTCATTTTCGACCTCATTCAAGGTATTGCTGACGGAGAGCAGCTAAATGTTGGTCTGATTTTTACTTTAGTGGGATCAGCCCTAGAGATCCCCTCTTGGGCTTATGAGTTGGTTCCGCTTTCGGCGCTAACGGGCACGTTAATCGCGCTGGCGAGATTTTCCTCTAACTCTGAATACGTTGTAATGCGCAGCGCGGGCATGTCTCTTAAAAACCTAACGTCAACGCTCTCTATTGTCGCGATTCTTGTGTCCTTTATAACTCTTTTGGTAGGCGAGTTTATTGTGCCCAAGGCACAGAGAGTGCTTCAGGAGATTACAGTGAGTTCTGGACCCGAACAGCATGTCATTGCTCAGACTTTCCGTTCGGGTCATTGGATTAAAGATCAGGACCGCATCATCAATGTGGCGAGATTGACCAAAAAGTTTGACTTGTCGGGTATCTTGATATTTGAACTCAACGATGAGGATCGATCTGTTAGGCGGATGATAAAGGCCTCCAACGGTATCATTAATGAAAATGAGTGGCAATTGAGTGACGTGCGGGTAACTGAGATTTACTCTAACCGATTAGTTCGGTCGACATCGACATCCTTGAGCTTAAATACGTCAATTACCCCGAAAATTCTAAATTCTTTATTGCTGGGCGAGGAGCATTTAACTTATCTTGAGCTCGCGAGGTATATTGACCATCTAGAAGCTAATGGTGAAGAGGTTTATCGGTATAAATCGGCACAATGGACGAAGATTAGTCATGTGGTTACAGTGTTTTTACTTGTATTCATAGCGGTAGCATTCGTCAGCTTCGAGAACCGGGGTCGTCACGCAGGCTTTTGGATTTTTATTGGAATTACTAGTGGTGTTGGACTCTATTTTGCTACCCAATTGATAAAGTCGATAGGAACGATTGGACGATGGCACCCTGCAACTTTCAGTCTAATCCCCATCGGTTTAATTTTAATTACTGCGTATTTTTTTGTAGTGAGTCGAGAGAGGCGATAGTTTTACGACATTTTTAATTATGCCGTTTTGTCAATACCACCCGCGTGTTGAGCAACTTATCTTGAGGTAACTGATTGTTCTTTGCGATTAAGAGTATCAATGGACCAATTAACGTTAAATTAAAACCTGTTGCTAAGATTAATCTTAGGCTTGCTACTTTAACTGTTAGCTCAGCTCCCGAGTGGCTTACAGTTTTGAGTCCCCATGACTTTTGGGCAAGACTTTGGCCAGAAGTGATCCAACACAAAATGTAATAAGCCCAGATACCGCATAGGATCGTGAATCCAATGATAGATCTCAGGATAATGGGTTCTACTGAACCTACCACTGCTGTTGTTATGAACGCGATAGCAAAGGCTATTGTGACTGTTGTTACGCATTCGTAACCCAAGGAGCAAAATTGTCGTGTTTTTGTTGGATAAGAGATGTGATGACCTCAAGTTCTATGAGTAGTAATCATTTCTAAGAATTCGTGTAATACATAAGTCAATATCTTACTGTTTGTTGAGTCGCGACGATAACTTAGGTTTCAATAATCGGGTAGACTAAAAACATTAAATGAGTCAACTTAATTTTACAGGCCGTTCCTTAATAGCCATGCTTCACATGGACGACTCTTTTTTTTCATCATCTATTATCTACATTTATTAGCATGATGATAGTTGGGGATTGGTTGGCCTTTCCCGCTGAAGCAAACCTTATGTTTAGGGCGCCCATCGAGGAAAGGTATGACGCGTCGCCCTACGTGTTTGGGATTATAGTGGGCCAGATTTCTATAAATATTGGAAACATTGGAAATGTATAATTCATCAGTGTCTCCGGCTCGATGGATAAGTCTCCGATGAATAAACTGTTTTTAGCTTTCGATTATGGCGGGAGACGGGTCGGAGTTGCTGTGGGTGATGCATCCATAGGGATAGCGCACCCAGTCAAAACAATCAACTATAAAATATCCAAGGAGTTAATGGCTGAAATCGAGGATATCGTTAGAGAATGGAATCCAATGGCTTTAGTTGTCGGAATGCCTAGACACGAAAATGGGAAGCCACATGCCTTAGAAAAGAGGGTCAATCGGTTTTGCAAAACACTAGAGTCTAGATTTAAACTTAGGGTGCACCTTATTGACGAGAGTTACACCTCAGTGGAAGCTGATCAATTTTTAGCGGACAACAAAGTAGGGTGGAAAAAAAGAAAGAATGTAATCGATATGGTTGCCGCACAATTGATTCTTGAGGATTTTTTTACAACTTCTTTGGGAGAGAGTTAAGAACAATGCTTGATTCAAAATTACTCACTCAGTCACTTGTTAGTCAACTAGGCGAAGCTTTAGATTCTAGCAGTTTGTTGGTCGGCATTCAGTCGGGTGGTGTTGTTGTTTTGGAGTATCTCATTGAGAAATTTGATCTCGATGTCGCGTCCGCGTCTGTGGATGTTAGCTTTCATCGAGACGATTTTGAGATCCGCGGCCTAGCGAAAAGCAAGAAAAGCACATCGATCCAGTCCAATATTGAGGGTAGACATGTGATTTTGGTTGATGATGTGGTGCAGTCAGGCAGAACGGCCCGAGCGGCAATTAATGAAATCTATGATTTCGGGAGACCAAAATCGGTTCGATTGGCTGTGCTGATGGATCGTGGGGGTAGAGAGTTGCCGATTGAACCGCAGTTTATTGGGGGACATATTGACATTCCAAATACCCAGAAAATCGCAGTTCGGTGGGATGCAAATAAGGATCTAGAGGTTTATGTTACCTAGGAAAATTGGAGCTATTTTGTGACTGATGATATTCAGATAAATGGTGGTGGTAAGCTTCGGCACTTGCTCACTTTAGAAAACTTGCCCGGAGAGTTAGTCACTGAAATTCTCGATCGCGCTCAAACATTCTTGTCTGTTGGAGATCGTAAAACTAAAAAATTACCATTGTTACGCGGAAGATCTGTATTTAATCTTTTCTTTGAAAATAGTACGCGGACCCGGACGACATTTGAAATAGCGGCTAAAAGGCTATCGGCAGATGTAGTCAACTTGAATATTGCTACTTCATCGCAAAGTAAAGGTGAGAGCCTGCTGGATATGATTGACAATTTAGTGGCTATGCAGGCTGATATGTTTGTGGTGCGCCACGCCCAAAGCGATGCGGCATATATGATCGCGAAACATGTCCCCAAGGGGATACACGTCATCAACGCGGGGGCTGGTAGCCACTCGCACCCGACTCAAGGCTTACTTGACGCTTTTACAATCAGACACTTCAAAAAAGACTTTAGTAGGTTAAAAATTGTGATAATCGGCGATATCCTTCATTCACGAGTTGCCCGATCCCAAATTCATGTACTGAAAGCGCTTGGCGTCAATGAAATCAGGGTGGCCGGACCCGAAACTCTGGTCCCTGAAACCTTATCGGATATGGGTGTGAGCGTATACAACGACGTTGATTCTGCGATTAAGGGTGTAGACGTTGTGACAACATTGAGGCTTCAAAATGAACGTATGAAAGCTTCGCTAGTGCCTAGCGCGCAAGAATTCTATGAAAAATATGGTTTAACGAAAGAGCGTTTGGCTCTTGCTCATTCTGATGCGATTGTAATGCATCCCGGCCCCATCAATCGAGGTGTAGAAATCGCTTCAAACGTTGCTGATGGACCTCAAGCTGTAATTCTGCGTCAGGTAACGTTCGGAATCGCGGTACGAATGGCTGTGATGTCTCTGCTACACGAATAAATTTTCATATGCAGGTTACTAATGAAAATTCTATAGAACTTAGTGTTACGTGTTAAAAAATTACTTACGATCAAGGTAAGTTGTGTCACTTGGGAAACTAACTAACATCTTGCGTGCCTAAGTTTTTTTATTTCTGACAAGATTCACGCATCCAACGACAAGGTGAAATAAACATGATTCAAAATAATGTCCTATGCGATTTTAAGGAGCTGCCTCAATTCTCGAATTTCAAGGTCGACGGGGTCGCGCCGGCCATCAAGTATTTAATTGAGCAGGCTGAAAATTCTATCAAACAAATTTCGTCACAGAACGAGCACACTTGGAATTCCACAGTCGAGCCTATCACCGCAGCCGTTGAAAAAGTGAGTAGGGCATGGGGGCAAGTTAGTCATTTGAACTCGGTGATTAGTTCGGAGGATTTGAGGGCGGTCTACAACGACTTGTTGCCTGAGGTGTCCGATTTTTACTCGCGGTTATCTCAAAATAAAAAAATTTACCGAAGCTTCAGGAATGTCTATGAAACTCAGGGCGTTGATGCGCTAAATGGTGAGCGTAAAAAGTTGCTCGAGAATGAGCTCAGGGATTACCGATTGAGTGGCGTTGATTTGGAGGAGAGTCAGCAAAAGAGGTACCAGGAGCTATCTAAGAATCTCGCTTCTCTTTCAGCTAAATTCAGTGATAATGTCCTTGACGCTACCGATCACTTTACATTGGATGTTACGAACTTTGATCGCCTTGAAGGTTTACCGGAGGCAATTATTTCTCAAGCGAAGGCAAAGGCTGTGTCCTTAGATAAAGATGGTTGGTCATTTACGCTAAAGGCGCCTTGTTGGGTCCCGTTTATGGAGAGCTGTGTTGACCGTAAGCTTCGTGAAGAGATGTATCGTGCTTACGTTACGAGAGCTTCGGATTGTGGCGAATCGCAGTTTGACAATTCCTCAGTAATTACGGACATTTTGGGTGCTCGTCACGAAAAAGCTAAATTGTTGGGATTCGACAGTTTTGCACATTTGTCGTTCGCAACCAAAATGGCTGTCGATCCTAAACGTGCTCTAGATTTAATGACTGAGCTCTCTCAAAAAGCTCGATCCCGAGCAGAGTTGGAATACCAAATGTTAATAGACTACGCTTCATCGCATTTGGGAATCAGCGACTTAATGCCATGGGATATTAGTTTCGTCGCTCAAAAAATTAAGGAGGAGCGTTATACCTTTAAAGATGAAGACTTGAGACAATATTTCCCATTGAAAAGGTGTATCGGTGGTTTATTTGATCTATTAAAGAGTCTGTATGGAATTTCTGTTGTTGAGAAGTCGGGGGAAGTTTGGAATCCCACCGTAAAGTTATATGAGTTGAAGGATCGTTCTGATCATTTAATTGGTTATTTTTATATGGACTTGTTCGCCAGAGATGGCAAGCGACCTGGGGCATGGATGGATGATGCGGTAGGGAGGTGGAAAACAGATCGTCATATACAGCTTCCTGTGGCCTATTTGGTGTGTAATTTCCCGTCGGCCATGAAAGATTCGTCTGATGCTTACCTCAGTCATAACGAGGTGGAGACACTATTTCACGAGTGTGGGCACGTCATGCACCACTTGATGACTCAGATTGATGAGTTGGGCATATCTGGCATCAATGGGGTGGAATGGGATGCGGTAGAGTTGCCCAGTCAATTTATGGAGAATTTTTGTTGGGACTGGAGCATTATCAAAAAAATCTCTAGAGATGTTTCTGGGAGTGGACACATGCCGGAGAGCCTTTTTAAGAAGATGGTCGAGGCGAAAAATTTCATGAGTGGAATACAGACACTTAGGCAAGTGGAATTCTCTGTCTTTGATTTACTCGTGCATATAGATAAACCAGCAGAGAACCTCGAGGCAGTGATGAGAATTCTTGAGGACCTGCGTAAGGATCTCTCAGTAATTCCGGTTCCTGAATACAATCGGTTTCCACATAGTTTTTCTCACATCTTTGCTGGTGGGTACGCTGCTGGATATTACAGCTACAAATGGGCCGAGGTTTTGTCAGCAGATGCTTTTGGTATGTCTCAAGAGAAGTCTATGTCTCTGGAGGAGATCGGCACCAGATTTTTAGACGAGGTGATTTCGAAAGGTGGGCTTAGGTCCTCGCTCGATAATTTCGTTAGCTTTCGAGGCAGAGAGCCAAAAATTGACGCACTTTTGCAACATACTGGGCTATCTGAGCAGGCGAAATCAGTCGTCTAAGTGCAATCTTAATAATGATTTAGACCCCTGATGCCTGATGCCAATGACAAAGAGGTTAGCACGATGCGCATAGTGACATGGAACGTAAACTCTTTAAAAGTTAGGTTTCCTCATTTAGAAATTTTGCTTAATGAGCACAAACCTGATTTTATTTGTTTGCAAGAAACGAAGACTGAGGATCAGAATTTTCTGAAGGGCGAAATAGAAAGCTTAGACTATTCCGTTGTCTAT